>JAENVX010000477.1 GCA_016650355.1 Bacteroidia bacterium
ACGCCTTGATGATGCTATTATGAAAAATAGTTTTAATGAAATTGTAGTGAATGGAGCAAACTGCCAATACATTAATATTATTTTTTTCTATATATCCATTAATGCTATCACTCACTTCGTCTGAAAAAATTGTATCAAATTCCAGATCCATTAAGTTATAAAGCATCTTGGTTCTTGTCTGAATTTGCTCTTCATTAAGTTCTTCTTCCCGCTTATACGTGCTCTTTACCTGCAACACAGTAACCTTAGCCTCCAGCAAACTGGCGAGCGTAGCTAGTTGTTTCATAGGTAACTCTTGTCCGAGTTCATATTCAAGGGCAAATCCAATTGTATAAATATCCTTATAGGCACACCCTGTTGGAATCAACATAACAGGAACCGAAACCTCTTTTGCTATCTGATAAGATTGACTGCCAAAAAATAATTCATAATTGTCATCAGCTCCGTTGGTGCCCATTACAATCAAGTCAAAACCTTTGGCGTGTCGTGAAATGATGTCGGTCAGATTTTTATCGGATGGTAGTATTTCTGCGCGGCACGCGATGTTAAATAATTTTATGACCTGATTTTTCTGCTGTTCCAGCTGTTCGCGAATTGTTTCTATGGCCGGGATTACTTCTGTATCGTGAAGAGCGAAAATAGATTGGACGTTAAACAACGTAAGTTCAGCTTTTGCCTTTTTTGCAATCATGGACGCGAAAGCGATGGCCTGGTTTGCTGTTTCAGAGAAATCCGTTGGGCACAATATCTTTTTCATGAATTTATTATTAACATCCGTTCTTTATCTCCTATTCACGAAAATATTAGTATACGTATCGCTTGTCTTAATTAAACTAACTGTCAATTGTGGTTTGTTTGAATTTTTAATTTCAAGCATGATCAGGTATATCGATATACTTATGACCGATGCAAAGAAACACCAGACAGAAAGAATATAGTGCTCATAAAATATTGCTGTGATGATGTAAGAAATTAAAATAGTAACACCCAGGAGCCACATTTTTTTAATGTGTGAGAAAAACGGGGGAGCTATTGTTGCCATAATATAGAGGAATACACCAAACCCTTTAAGGCCAATCGGATAATCTTGTTTGTACGAAATATGATACCCGATGATGTTTGCTTCAACAGGATAGGATAGGAGACAATACATCAGATAGGCGGATATCATCAACCCTAACCCAACCAATACCTTCTGTATATTCCTGCGTGTCGACTGTTTTTCGAGAAGTAAGATGGCGATGGGAACCCACAGTGGCCAGACAACTTGTGCGAAGAACAAGAAAACTTTGGTTAACACCTGTTGCGCAAACGCATAGGCAGGATTGGGCAAAGTCAACCATAGAATACCTTCCGTAATTTGTTGGGCAGCAAAAAATAATGGAATACTGGCAAACAAGATTTGTGAGGGATGTTTGGCTTTCTTTATAGCCGCCACCCCAATAACAGTAAGAACAACACCGGCCCCGAAACTTGCATTCGCTGAAAAGCACATTGTTTCTAAATTAATTGGATTTTTAATGAGCGAAGCATGATATTTATTTTAAGTATCGTCTAAGTATCCATGCGGTAGTTTCATGCGCTTGCATGACTCCCGTTAAGAAATCAATCGTGCCCGCATCTTTGTTTTTGTCATCCATCTTTTCAATATCGTCTCTTACCTCTTTGATGATCAACTCATGATCGCTCAATAATTCGTTCATCATTTCAGTTTGGGGTGGATACTTCCCAGGGGCTTCTTTCAGGCGCGTGAGCTTAGCATATTCTTTCATAGTACCGATCGCCTTGCCGCCCAGTTTACTAATACGCTCGGCTATCAAATCGATATTCTCCTCAAGCTCGGTGTATTGGCCTTGAAATAATTTATGCAGTTCCATGAAGCTCTCTCCGGAAACATTCCAGTGAAATTTGCGCGTCTTGATGTATAAGGTCATTTCATCCGCCAGGATGACGGAAAGCATCTCAATGCTCTGGTGTAAATTTTTTTCGGTTATGCCTATTTCTGGTTTCATGGTGTTGGTTTTTAATTGATCCTTACTGGTTTGGTGGCTTTTGAAAATTATAGCGTGCCTACATAGCTTCTTACATTCATATGCTGATCCTTACAAATAGCCATGTAAACCGATTGCTCTTCAACGGACTCAGCATATTTTATAGGCTCCAAATATTTTGAGGTAGCCTCAAGGAGGGCTGCAATTTTTTTGTGGTTTTCCTCTGAAGATACATTCATCATGCCTGGTAACAACGGAATTGTAGTGACTGTCATTTTATTCTGCTTTAGTAGTATAGTTAACAAGTGAAGCGAAACTTAAACATTGGTAGAGCCGAACTTAACCGAGAACCACAAAGGATTTTTGTTAGTGCTACTCAAAGAAAAATGATACTTCCTTTCGCAATTGCTTTTTTTCAGCTGATGTTAGTTTTGAGTTATCCAAGGCCTTAATCTCCTCCAGTCGGTTAAGTAAAATCTTAACACGCGCTGACTCTGGTGTTTCTGTGGAAACTTCTCCAGATGGAATAACTTCCGTACCCGCCATTAATTCTGTTGATGCAAAAGGTAACAACAGCACTGCTGTTAATATCCAAATTTTCAGTGCTTTCATCTTCGGTTTTTATTAATAAAATGCTTGCTATACAAATCTCCTATGATTTCCCGTTTACTCGTTACAATCTTTCTTTTGAAACTTACAGATTTTACAGGTCACAAAATTTCAATTCCGTTTTGCAACGAAAACAAAGTCGCTCCCTTTTTCATTGTCGCCAAATTCACCCGATCTGGGTTCATGATCCTTGATTCTTTCCAGATAGGGAAGTATTTCGTTAATGGTTAAGATTTGATCTTCGCCACCACGGCTTTTCAGTGACTCCAGAAAACGGGCCGCAAAAGGTGAGTGCTTACCCAAAACTCCGTCAGAAACATATTCCTTTCCACCGGATGAAATATACCTTCTGGTTTTTTTTGAAAGCTTACGTGCAAGAAATTCACTATCCGTAAGTTCATCACGGCCTCCTCCACTTCGGTCGTGCGCAATGGCAGGATCTAATGTGCCACCAAAGCAAACGTCCATCGCCAACAGGATGTGCTTGCATGAGATATTATCAATATAATCCCGCAAATTTGCATGTGAGATATAGGTCGTTTTGGCAACATCCACTTCCAAAGAATTCTTAGCTACAATGTATCCTGAACCAAACGCTTCATCGAATTGGCCATGCCCTGCGAAGAAAACGAACAACTGATCCTGTGGCTTAAAATTCCGTTTTGAATAATCTTTAATCTTTACGAGAATATCACTTTGATTTGCATTTTCAACAACCTCCACTTCAAATCCATACTTACTTTTAAGCTCCGCTGCAATGGTGTTAGCATCATAAATGGGATTCACCAGATTTTTCCAATAATCGTACGTATCCGTAGCGAAAAATAAAGCGTAATCTTTTCTGTCAACACTGACCGCGTCAGTCACTGCCTCCTTACCCACAAGTACATTGCGGATGCTCGATACTTTGACTCCATAGATATTCTCGGCAACGATTTCAATGTAATTGGAACCATCCTGCAATATCAATTTTTGAACAAAATGCTTTGCCGCTGAATCCTGTATGAGCTCCATTTTTTTTTGACCTCTGGAATAACCCTGAAGGTTGTCACCCAAAATAACCAGGATTGATTTCAATGGAACATCTGATTGGACGTCTGCTTCAATTTCAACTTGCGTAGAAAGACTATTGGTATATTCCAGCATAGGAGATATCCACACAATTGTTGGAACAGTCGTGCGTGACGCAGGGCCTATTGAGGCAACATGCACTTCGTTAGTCCTCGTGCGCAACTCCTGGCCGAACAGGCTTTGTTCTACTAAAACAAAAATTAAAACTGCTATTACCTTTTTCATGTTCTTTACTTTAATACACTTGCTACTTTATAAATACCTTGTGGACCTGGCTAATGGACCGACCATTAATTCTTGTTCGGATAATATAGATCCCTGAAGACACTCTTGAGCCCAAAGAATCATTGCCATCCCAGGAAATATAATAAATACCGCCTCCTAAGTCTGCATTCAGTAAACTATTCACTTCCTGTCCAAATAAGTTAACTGCAGTTACCACAACGTTCATTTGTGAGCTTGACTCCGGAAGTAAAACAGTAGCATAAATGGAAGCTGTTGATGGATTTGGATATGGGTCTCCAACAATGAGTATATCGGGTATCACAGGTCTGTCATCATTTCGATAGTACATCCGAAATTCTTTCTTTCCTGGATTGGTAAAGGAATAGCTAGTTCGCTTTCTCATGTCAATGAATTGCCCTAGCTCAACATCTAACAAAAAGAGCTGTGAGCCATTATTTCCGAAGACCTCATTGTTCCACTCCAGTAAACCGTGCTCATCAGGGTGGCTGCTTTCAATAAAATATTTCCAGGTGTGTTCATTCGAAGTAGGCACGATATCTTTTGTGAAATAGCTAAACTCGTTCTCAGGGTGATAAAATGTTACATCCAGAAATTCATCCAGGCGAGGTAATCTGATTTCATCCCATTGGTCTTTTTCAGCGCTTGCTTCCGCTTGCATGCCAACTCCCCCTAAATTATAGATTACATTTTGCTGGGTAACCGTAAATGGAACGCGCCAGCTGGATTGACTGATGTCAAGATCCTCTTTGAAATTTCCTTGGCGTCCAGCGGCTCTGCTTTTTAAGCTAACGCCAATATTTATGGTAACCACTTTATCGGAGAATACAAATCCCCCCGTATTGGCTTTCATTGAATTACCCGCTGTATAGTTCTGTATCAATCCATTATACACCATCAGTGAGCCAACGCCTGTTACCCCAGAATTGTCGGCCAGAACATCTTGCCAATTGATGTCAAACGGAAACGGGTTGCCGATTTGATTCCATCCCTTAAGAAGGGAAAGTTTGAATGGATTTTTTTGATCGTACTTTCCAACCGTTCCTTCACCTGTTTTAATGCTAACCGATTTTCCTTTCGCATTAAACCAATAACCATTGCCGCGTTCCATCTTATTAATACCTGAATTATACTCAACATTTTGGCCATCCTGATAATGTGCCAGGCGCCAACCTTTCTTATCATAAGTACCCAATGAATAAAAAATAGATTGTATTAGGTTATCGCTAGGATCCATCGGGATAGAAATAATTCTGATGGACGCCATCGTTCCCTCAAAATTTCCATTCAGAAAGGTTGGACTGTTTGCTGACGTGAAAGACCGATATAGAATTTTTGTTTCGCTGTTTCTAATAGAATCCCTTGAATCCTTAACCGATACAAAATACTCAACCCCTAACTCATCTAACATGGCATCATTAATTGTGGTGGAGTATTGTGTGCCCTCATAATTAATGGGCTTTTCCTTTGTCTCCGTTTCCGTTATTCCCTTGTAGATCAGCTTGGCAGTAACAAGACTTTTGGCATTGAGTATTTGCCCATCAACAACCACATCTGCTCCCGTGAATTGAGTATTTGTAAAAGTTGAAATTGTAACACTAAATGGCAGCACTATTTCTGGCAATGTGACTTGTGAATTGGTTAATGGCATCGTTATGAAATACTTGATGGAAACCCCAATGCCTTGATAAGAATAAATGGTATAATAATATAAAGTGCCTGGTATTAAATCCAACGAACTAAACGCTGTTCCGGTACCGTTCGATACTACATCACTGGTGCCAAAAAAACCTGAATAGACAGATCCATCGAGTGGTACCTCTTGTGGGCTTGAATCAATTTTTCGTAAAACAAGATAACCATCTGCCCCTGAGTTAGCATAAAAGGAACCATTCATAGAGGTCGTTGAAATTGTATTAAACGTAAGTGCGGTAGGCGAGCCAAATACAACAGCTAATCCATCGGTTATCAAGCTCCTTGAATTTGAATTGCCAGAACTGCCACCTCCATTAACTGCCCTTACTCTGAAGGTGTAGTAACTTCCCGGAGACAAACCCGCGACCAATACTTCTGTGGTGGCACCCGTGATAAATTTTGCTTCGTATCCAAGTATAGACGGGATAAAATTGGAGGATAGCAAAGAAACGTCCAGCTCGTATGAAGATGCACCTACTACAGGCTCCCAACTTGCAAAGAAACTATTCGCACTTTTTGTTACAACAGAATTTGCAATTGGATTGGAAGGAATTGTTATCTGCGCCATGACATTGGAATTGTTACTTTCTCCTGCAGCATTTAATGCCCGTACCCGATATTTGTATAGTGTGCCGCTGGTAATACCGCTCACCGTGATGCTGGTATCTGGCAATGAAACTACCTTAGCATCGTAACCGGAAAGAAAGTTAGCAAAGTCATCTGTGGAAATATCTAAATGGTACGATGAAGCACCGATGGCAGCTTGCCAGGAAGCTACAAAGGAGTTTTGAAGTGTACTCATGCCTGCATTAGTGATTGGAGCTTCAGGCACGGTGATCTGTGATTTGTTTAATGAAGATGCAGCATAGTATTTGATCAAAGTTCCTGAACCTCTATAAGAATAGATAGCATAATAGTAAACCGTGCCCGCTGCCAATCCCACTGAACTAAATGTGATTGCTGATGAGCTGGCAACCACCACACTGGTTCCAAAAAAACCTGAATAGACAGATCCATCGAGTGGTACCTCTTGTGGGCTTGAATCAATTTTTCGTAAAACAAGATAACCATCCGAATTTGGGTTTGCTTTAAACGAGCCATTCATTGTTGCGCTGGTAATTGCATTGAAGGTGAGCAAAGTAGGTGGGCCGAAAGCTGCCTGTACAATTCCAACTGGGGCAACAAAAAGTAGAAAGCTGGAAAGTAGGAAGTTTCTCATTCGGTCATTGCATTAAATTGTTGGAAAGTCAGGCAAATAACCTGTAGATTCTGCCTTAGGTTGCAAGAGCAGGTATGCAGCGGCACCCAATATCACCACCGGTACAATTTTAAGGGCAAGCGGG
>JAENVX010000478.1 GCA_016650355.1 Bacteroidia bacterium
AACGGCCACTAGGGATATAATACTTTGCTGTCGTAACTTTCAACTGAGCATTGTATGCCAATTGACGGGTAGTCTGCACCAATCCTTTCCCAAAAGTTTTTTGACCAATCAATATTGCCCGATCGTAATCTTGCAAAGCACCAGCTACAATTTCTGATGCTGACGCACTTCCATTACTTGTTAGAACGGCTAGAGGAATTTCTGAATCCACTGGATTGTTAAGAGTAACATAAGACTTGTTCCAATCTTGTACTTTCCCTTTTGTGGCAACTACTTCAAGGCCTTTAGGAATAAATACGTTGACGATGTTCACAGCCTCATAAAGCAAGCCCCCTGGATTATCCCTTAGATCCAAAATAATTTCTTTTGCTCCCTGTTCTTTAAGTCTGATAACTGCTTCTTCAACTTCTTTGCTAGCACCGGGTGTAAAATCATCTAACTTGATGTATCCAATATGTTCATCAATAATTCCTTGGTACACTACATTCGTTACCTTGATTTTGTCTCTCATTATTTTAAGGTGCAAATCTTCCTTCCTCCCTTCTCGTCTTATCACTAATTCAACTTCTGTTTTTGGTTTTCCTTTCAATAAAGCACTCGTTTCAGATGTTGCTTTGCCCTGAACGTTTTTTCCATCAACAGAAATAATTTCATCGCCCACTTTGACTCCAGCGCGGTGGGCCGGAAACCCTTTGTACGGATTTGTAATCACAATTTTTTTATTAACTACTCCAATCAAAGCACCTATACCAGCATATTGACCTGTGGTTTGAATGCTAAACGATTCAAGATCTTCTTCCGGAATATAATCGGTGTAAGGATCAAGAGACTCCAGCATTCCACTTATACCGGTGCTGATTAATTTTCTGGGGTCAACATCGTCTACATAGTACGCATTGACCTCTTTAAAAAGAGTTGCAAAAATATCAAGGCTTTTGGCAATGTCGAAATATCTTTCCGCAGGCACGGTAAATGCGAAAATCGCCATTGCACAAACCGTTACAATTAAAAGTTTTGCTCCTCTCCGCATACTACACAGTTACTTTTTAGTTTAGTGAACTAAATAACTTGCATTTCTTTTTCAAGTTACTTAGCGGATTAACTCTTCAGAGCACCAAATTTCTTAATTTTTTCCAGCACTAGAAAGAGTTTGTCTTTAATCACCCGAAAGGGTTCAATTTCCTTTGCTGTATAGACAATTGCGAGCAGTAACGAATATTCGTTAATATGACCTTTTTGAAGCCGGTAAGCCTCTCTGATTCTTCGCTTAATCAGGTTTCTGTCAACCGCCCTTTTAAAATTTCGCTTGGAAACGGAGATTAAAACTTTAACAAGTTGATTATTTGAATCCTGCCTTGATAGTCGGAGCACACGAAAAGGGTATAAATTAAAAGAGGAACCCTTTTCAAAGAGTTCCTGAATATGCTTTTCACCAGCAAGTCTTTCTTCTTTCTTAAAAGAAAACTGTTTCCCCATTGAGATTAAAATTAATCCCTTTCAGGGAAGTGGGAAAGATTACTTATGCTTTAAGGTCTTTTCGTCAGAAACGGTAAGTTTCTTTCTCCCTTTTCTCCTGCGCGAAGCCAATACCCTGCGACCGTTGGCTGTAGCCATTCTCTCACGGAAACCGTGCTTGTTCTTTCTTTTCTTGCGGGAAGGTTGAAATGTCCGTTTCATCGTATTATCCGTTAATCCTCAATTTTTTTAAGGGTTGCAAAGATGATCAGGATTTTTCTGATTTCCAATCCAAAATTCCGGAATCCTTGGATTTTCAATCAATTTGACCTCAATTTGTTACTATACAAGTTCCTTAAGAATCTTTTGTACCTGTTGCGTTTTAAGTCTTGGGCCAAATTGCGACACCACCTTAGATGAGGCCAATGAAGCAAGCTTACCCGCTTCTGCAAAACTATGACCGTGGGTGATGGCGTACAAAAATGTACCGGCAAACATATCTCCTGCCCCATTGGAGTCGATTGCCCTAACTTTGTAAGGCTCTATCTGAATGAAGGTGTCTCCATCATAAATCAGAGCACCATTTGAACCTAAAGTCATTACAAAGCGCTTTGCAATTTTTTTCAATTCCTGTCGGGCTTCATTCAAATCGCTGGTTCCAGTAAAAATCAACGCTTCCTCTTCATTACAAAACAAAAGGTCAACACTAGCACCAACAATCTCCTCCATTTGCTTAGAGAAATATTTCACCATGCTTGGATCAGAAAAGGTGAGGGCTACTAATACTTTATTGTGCTCGGCTACTTTTTTTGCGACTTTCATAGCCTCCAATCCTTTGGGGCTGGCTACGAGGTATCCTTCCAGGTAAATGTATTCAGAGTTTATTATTGCTTCTTCATCAATATGCTCTGGCGATAGAAATGAGCTTACACCTAAAAATGTGTTCATCGTTCGCTCCGCATCAGGACTGGTCATAACCAGACAGCGACCACTTTCTCCCTCAGGGCAGGTGTTGTGTTCAAGGTTTGTGTCTATACCATTGGTTTTAAGATCATCAAGAAAAAATTTTCCTAATTCATCTTTAGCCACCAAACAAGAATAAAAACTTTTACCACCAAATTGATTGATTGCGGTAACCGTATTGCCTGCCGATCCACCCCCTGACATTTTACTTTTATTCATGTCAATGGCCTTCATCAAATGTTGTTGACGCTTTTCGTCCACCAAGGTCATCACGCCTTTTTCAACCTCATTCCTGGTAAAAAAATCATATTCTACCTCTGTGATGATATCTACAATAGCATTGCCGATACCGTATACATTATATTTTTTGGAAGATGTTGGCATGTGTATTTTATTTGAGGCGCAATATTAGGAAATATGTGCGATGCAGCAATGTCAACTATACTTGTTGTATGATGAGTAGTAGTCTTATTTTTTTCCGTTGGCTTTAATATTCAAGGTGAGCTTGAACCTCGCGGCACTATCGGGGAAATCGGTAATAAACCCATCTACCCCCATCCCTTTCAGCACAAGCATATCTGTTGTCTTATTTACTGTCCATGGAATGACCCTGAGTTTGTTAGCCGAGGTTGAGGACTTGCTTTCAACCAGCTCGGGTACAGTAACAATTTTAGTATGCAGGTAATTTACGCTTTCATTCGTAAGCAGTTTAAAATCTGGGCTATAAACAGATGGAACAAATCCCAGCGCATTTATATTTTGATCCACCGATTTTCTATTTTCGACTAAAGCAGACAAGCGAACCTCCGGATGATTTTTGTGCCAATATTTCAAGACTCGAAAGTCAAATGACTGAATCACCACTCTTTCTAATGGGATATATTGATCAATCAGATTAAAAACAAGTTCAGAATATACATCAGGGACTGGGTGAAATTTATTATCACCTTCAGGTAAACTTTTGATTTCTATATTATAATCCACTTGATAGGTAGAGAAATTCTTAATGTGCATTTCTACTGCAATAAGAACTTCGGACAACAGCGGTTTGTGAATTTTTAATTTCTGCTGGTTCGGAAATCGCTCGTTCCTCTTAGATCCGCAATCATATTGCTTGACTTGATCGTAGGTCATTTGGTAAATGTTATGTTTCATCTCGGCCTTTTTAAGGATCTCATTGCCCTCCGGATCGAGGCAAATCTCTGCAGACATCCATGGTTCATGCGAAACCACCACCTGCCTATCCTTGGTAATCGCAACATCGAGTTCAATGGTTGTCACTCCTGAATTCAATGCCGACAAGAAAGCAGGAATGGTATTCTCAGGCATCAGCCCTCTTGCTCCACGGTGACCTTGAATATCGAACTTGGGAATATATTGCCCATTTGCAGACTGAACCATGACCAATAAAAGTAGTAAAAGTGAATTTCGCATGCACAAAGATAGTGTAGTTCATTAAAATTAGGTTGTATCATACCCTCTTCATTAATATAACAAATACGGACCATGCGTATATTCTTGTTGGCAAACACTAAATCAATATTTTGCACACTATATATCTGTCCATAGAAATCATTACCGTTATAAGGAGTTGGGTATCATTTTGCCGTGGGGTGATTTGATGTAAAGTGTTTAGATTTGCTTGGTTACCCTACCAAAGCCAACCCGGATGTCCAACTGGAAAATCAAACTTTCTCTCTTTCTCAACTATTTTGTCTTTGCCATTCTGCTCAATAGTGTAGGCACTGTAATCTTACAGGTGCAAAGTAATTACGGAGTGTCTGAATCTTCTGCAAGCGTGTTGGAAGCATTCAAGGATTTGAGTATTGCTCTCGTTTCCTTTCTAGTTGCTTCTTACATCACACGTATCGGTTACAAAAACGCCATGCTTATTGCGCTTGGTTTCGTTGCTGTGGCTTGCCTAATAATGCCATCACTCAGTAGCTTTGCCATGACGAAAGTTTTATTTGCTGTCACCGGTACTTCATTTGCGCTGATCAAAGTTTCCGTCTATGCTACTATCGGGATAATCACCAACAATAAAAAGGAGCACGCGAGCTTTATGAATTTTATAGAGTCATTTTTTATGGTGGGTATCCTTACGGGATATTTTATTTTCAGTGCATTTGTCGATGATCAGAACCCACAATCAACAGGTTGGCTAAGCGTATATTATCTTTTGGCGGGTATTGCATTGGTTGCTTTCTTACTTCTGCTCAGCACGTCACTGGATGAGTCTTCGGTAAAGACTAACTCCTCAAAACCATTTCTTGAAGATTTTATGGACATGATCAAACTCGCCATCAAACCTTTGGTGTTGGTGTTTATCGTCAGTGCCTTTACGTATGTTTTGATTGAGCAGAGTATCATGAGTTGGTTGCCGACCTTTAATAGTAAAGTTCTTCACCTGCCCTAATTAGTTTTTTTATGAT
>JAENVX010000479.1 GCA_016650355.1 Bacteroidia bacterium
GTATTATACCGAAGCGGACTTGAAAGAATTGATTGCTTATTGTAAAGAGAGATGTATCACCTTGGTTCCTGAGATTGATATGCCCGGCCACAGTGCTGCATTTAAAAGGGCGATGGGTGTGGATGTGCAATCGGATTCGGGCTTAGCAATAATTAAAAATATAGGGTTATCCATTTAAGTCTCATTCGCTTTATAGGCGTAAGGTACATGTTGCATCATTCTTTCTGTCAGCTTGTGCCAGATACCTGGCAAAAAATTCCTTCGGTTAAATCTGAAAAAGAATTCATCTAAATATCCGTTCATGAATCTTTCTGAACACTTATGATGTACACCTCTTAGCCATCCTTTTAGATTCATGATCATAAA
Organism: Bacteroidia bacterium; assembly: GCA_016650355.1. Lineage (GTDB taxonomy): Bacteria > Bacteroidota > Bacteroidia > Cytophagales > Cyclobacteriaceae > ELB16-189. Next base: position 367 of record JAENVX010000479.1, read on the forward strand.
ATGTAAGCCCATAAAGTTTTTCCCTTTATTGGAAGGCCTTTGCTTGATTTCAAATTCACTTTCCAATGGCCAATAACCCCTCCATCCATCCGTTTTAACCTGAGTGTTGTCACTATCAATGTATTTTTCAAAGAAAGGTCTTAGGCTTTCTGCACTGGCATCGTCAATGGTCTGCGCATAGGCTCGTCCTATTTTGTCTCCTTTGACTTTTTCTACCACCATCACTACCAGTTTCTTATCTCCCTTACTTCTTCCGCGTCGGCCTATATCTACTCCTCCTATCATTAATTCATCCACTTCTACGTGACCACAAAGAAGATGTTTGCCGCTACTTTTCATTGCTTCCTGAGCCTTTCTCTTAAACAACCAGGAAGACTTCTGATTGATGCCATATTCATTAGCCAACTCCGTTGTTGACATTCCTTTTTTACGAACAGCGATTCGAAAGTTAATCCCAAAAGCTTTTAGCAACGGGAATTTAATCTTGTGAAACATTGTGTGAGCTGTAACCGACTCATCATAACCGCACCGGCTACACCGCAAATGAAACCGGGTCTTCCCCTTACAGCTTTTCTTACACTTACACTTACGGCATTGATAGCCGTCCTCCCACTTTAAGTCAAAGAGATATTGCTTGCAATCATCTTCACTTGTAAAGAACTTATTAAATGAACTGATCGTGATTCCTTGAAACATACTTAAATATTTAGTACGAAAATACTAAATAAATTAGTTAACACCTACGCCTTATCTTCACTTTGCGCTCTATCTGGTTAATCCTATTAATCATTATTAACAATCTGACTCGTCCCAAAAAAAATTCCTTGGGCACACTCGACCCAAAAAAAACTCGTATTTTTGAGGGTCTTCAACTGTCCACAGTAAATGGGGCGATGAAATGCCGGCGCTTCGAACAATTTCAGCCGTCGTAACAAGCGCTCCGCCGCGGGCTAGATA
>JAENVX010000480.1 GCA_016650355.1 Bacteroidia bacterium
ACAAAGAACAGATGAAAGCCCCTGCTGAGCCCTGGGAGTTTCGGGCGAAGCCAGCTTGGCAGCGACTCATTGTGATGCTCGGTGGTATCATCGTCAACGTGTTTGTTGGAGTTCTGATTTTCATTGGCCTTACGTATTTTATGGGAGATACATACATCCCTAAAAATTTTGTAAACACACACGGTGGTATTCATGCGTTGGAACTTGCCCAACAAATAGGTTTTAAAACCGGGGATCAGATCGTTAAAATTAATGGTAACGACTTTGATGATTTTCAGGACATTATTAAACCTGATGTATTGCTTTCGCAAGATTCTTATTATACCGTGTTGCGTGATGGGCAGGAAATTAATATACCCATACCGGGAAATTTCATTGAAAATTTTAACAAGAAAGAATCGGCTTTAAATTTTGTATCACCACGTATTCCTGCTGTTGTCGGAATTGTTTCAGCGAAAACGGTTGCCTCAACGGCTGGGTTAAAACCAGATGATCAATTTGTTGAGATGGAAGGTGAACCTATTTTTTATAAAGATCAGTTAGATAAGATTGTAAAAAGTGGTCCGCGTGATTCTATAGCCTTCAAAGTAAAGCGTGGGGAAGAAGTTCTTTCGTTTAAACAAAGTTTTAAGGATCAGGAAGCGATTGGTTTTTATGCTAAAGGTTTTGATAAAGAAGACTTATCGTATATCAAATATGGTTTTGGGCAATCTATTGGACTAGGAACTGAACGCGCTTTTGGAGTCATCTTTATTCAATTAAAAGCTTTTAAGAAAATATTTAGTGGGGAGTTATCTTTCAAGAAATCATTATCTGGTCCTATTGGCATGGCACAAGCATTTGGCACAGAGTGGGATTGGGAGCGCTTCTGGCGCATGACTGGTTTACTTTCTATGGTATTGGCCTTCATGAACTTGTTACCTATACCAGCACTTGATGGTGGCTATGTTGTGTTCTTACTTTATGAAATGATTAGTGGACGCGAGCCATCTGAGAAGTTTTTTGAGACTGCCTTGAAGATTGGAATGGCCATGTTACTGGTGCTAATGGTCTTTGTATTTTATAACGATATCGCGAAATTGTTTACAGGTGGATAATTATTGTTATTAAAGAAATTGAAAAGCCCGACTAATTTAGTTGGGCTTCTTTATTTAAAAGTGATTTTTACTGAGTGCTTATTTTTTAATGATGTTATAAAGCAGCATGTAGGTCATGTGGCTCATGTCGCCCAGCGATTTGGCAGCAGCTACGCCATCAGGGTTTCCTACGGTTTGGTTGTGCAGTTCGCACGTGGTATCCACGCTCGTTAATTTTACCTTGCCCATCACCGTAAGCAAGTTAAAGGTCATTTTTTTCGTCATGGTCTTTTGTTTTCGGTGGTATGTAATACACCTAAGACGATCGACTATTTGGCAAATAAGACAACGAATGGAAAATAATTTCTTGGTCTGCCTACTAACATGAGGACTTTTGAGGCAGGAATTAATTACATTGTTTTACAACCAAGTGTCCGATACACCTTTTTGCTCGGCTAGGATAAGACATTGATTACTATTTCCCTTTTCTAAAATCCAACGCAGGCTGTCGATCTCCAATCATTGATTTGTATTTGAATTCCAGCCCTACTAATGTTTCCAATTCTTTCTTTGCTTTATCTACAATTGCAGGATTGTTAAAAATATCTATCCCTGTCATGGCAATTGTTTTGGCGGCATTGATCATCGCTTTGTATCCAATGTTCGTATTCCCCGCTGCAACGGCTTGCCAGGAGTGTGCGGGTGTTCCAGGTACCCAGGTTGCAGTGCCTAAGCCTGTCGTTGGTACGACCCACGTGATATCACCAACATCGGTTGAGGCCGGAAAGAACCCACCGATTTTAAAAGGTTCAACTAATGAGGCGGTAGTAATATCAGGTGCCTTGAACGTAAACGTGCTTTGGATTTGCTTAGCAAAGACCACTTCATCAGCTGTGTAATTTACACCGCCAACTAGTTTAAGGTTGTTGTTCATTAGTCTTGCAAGGGTTTCGTTTGGCAGTAGATTATAAGAACCTGAGATTACTTCATACTTCATCGTGGTTTCACTTCCGGTGGCAGCACCTTCTGCGCATTTAATTATTCTGTTCCAAAGTTCGTCCACCATTCTTGCATCTGGATGACGCACCATATATTCCATTTCTGCAAAGTCGGGTACAACGTTGGCTGCCAACCCTCCCTTGTTAATAATGTAGTGAATCCGCGATTCCTGTGGGATATGTTCTCTCATCATGTTTACCATGTAGTTCATCGCTTCGGCACCATCTAATGCGGAACGACCGGCTTGAGGTGCAGCGGCAGCATGTGCCGAGCGTCCATAAAATCTAAACATTCCTTGTCTTATAGCCAGGCATGATTCGGGGCTTGCATCATTATTACTAGATGGATGCCAGTGAAGGACAACGTCTACGTCATCAAACAATCCATCGCGTACCATATAGACTTTCGCGCTTCCTCCTTCTTCTGCTGGCGTTCCAAATAATTTTACAGTACCCTGCTTTTTATTTTTTGTCAGCCAATCTTTGAGTGCTACCGCGGCTGCAGTAGAGGCGGTACCAAACAAATGATGCCCACACGCATGACCCGCTCCACCTTCAACGATTGGTTTTTTGTAGGCAACACTATCTTGTGAAAGGCCGGGTAGTGCATCGAATTCTGCAAGTATTCCAATAACGGGTTCTCCAGAGCCGTAAGTAGCCACAAATGCAGTAGGCATTCCCGACACGCCAGTCTCTATTTTAAAACCTGCATCTTTCAAAACGTTTTGTAGTCGGGTAGTGCTTTTGGTTTCCAAAAAGCCTAACTCGGCATATTCC
>JAENVX010000481.1 GCA_016650355.1 Bacteroidia bacterium
ATTAACACGAGAAGCGGGCGCACCCACCACAAATCTTTTCTTGAAGTCACACCAAAACCCGCCATTAAAAAACTTTGTTTGTGTTAATTATTGTTTGAGGTTAAAGAAAAATAAATTGAAAAGCAACAAACGGAAAACAGACTTGCGCAGAAGGGTAATCACTTTTTAAAATTTTGAAATAAATATGGGCGTGCCCCTACGGGTCGCGCTATGCGTTACAAGCCCGCCATTCCATCAGGAAGTTTCAACCTAGCAATTACAACATCAATAGTGTCCATACTTTAGTAGAAGCGGGCTTTTCACTTCTATCGCTCACGCGGGGTAGTGTTAATGACAATTGGTGAACATATCGTTAGATTTAGTGTTTACCATTTTCTCCTTCCGACCTCAACCTCTGAATACAGTTGTCAACCGAGCGATACTGATGATAGGCAGCTTTCCAGATATTTCCTTTTAAGGCAGTCTTCATTGCCGGTTGTTTATCCAATCCACCCGAATACCAATCTCCGTACTCATGATCAATCAAATAAACATCTACATACTTCCACAACGTCTCAAACTTTTGATAGTAATGCATTTCATCATCAGGATATAGGTCGGCCATTAATAAAAGAGAATTTAATGATTCAGCTTGTGCCCACCAGTTTTTAGTGTCATGCGTGATGGTTATTCCAGGTTTCCCTTTGAAATAATATCCTTCATCATAAAAGCCACCAACGCTATTGTCCCAACCATTGCGAAGGGCGTTATCGACCATTTTTTTAGAAATTCTCGCGGTAGCAGTATCATTTTCCAAATGCAAGATGTGTGAAGCCTCTAGCATCAAATAAGCAGTTTCAATATCGTGACCGAACGAAACATGATCAAGCTGGTGATGTTTTAAAATAACTTCTTCAGAAGAATCCGCAAAGGAAACAGGCGTCCAGTCGGGCTGAAGAAAAAGTGTCAGACTTCCTTTTTCGTTGGTGATGGTATCGCGGATCAATACAAGCATTTCGTTCAATCGCTCCCGGAGCAATTCGTCAGGCCATACCTGATACAATTCTGTAAATGCTTCCAGCAAATGGATGGAACTGTTTTGGTCTTTATATCCAGTACTGGCAGTTGAGGGGGTATTTGCACTGCGCAACGTGTGAGCACCATTTCGTTCTAAGTTTTGAAAGTAACCTTTCAGTTCTGCATCGTGACTGTTTTTTTCTAACCATGCGAAAGATTTTTTAGCAAGGTTCAATGCGCTGGTATCCTTTGAGGAATTGTAATAGGCTGCAAGTGCATAAATTCCAAAAGCATTGCCATAGGCAGTTTTGGTGGAGTCACCACCCTTCACATTTCCTTGTCGGTCGACCAAGGTGTAAAAGCCACCGTAGGTTTTATC
>JAENVX010000482.1 GCA_016650355.1 Bacteroidia bacterium
GATTTGTATCGCAACATAAGGCAGTTGGCGAAATCAAATGTCAAATCAAATAATAATTTCAAATGGCTGAAAAAAAGACAAAACTGGTTGAAATAAAAACAAAACCAACCTCTGCAAACGTTGAGAATTTTATCAATAATGTTAAAGATGAACAACAGCGCAAAGACAGCTTTGTGCTTTTGGAAATGATGAAAAAAGCAACTGGGGAAGAGCCCATATTATGGAGTAGTTCAGTCATTGGTTTTGGCAATAAAAGATACAAAAGTCCCACAACTGGAAGAGAAGTTGATTGGCTTCGGATTGGTTTCTCGCCACGTAAAGCTAATCTGTCGCTGTACATTAGCATAGGCATTAAAGAGCATGAGGCAGCTCTTAAAAAACTGGGCAAGCATAAGACTGGTGTTGGCTGCCTCTATATAAATAAGTTGGAAGACATCGATTTGAACGTACTGAAGGGTATGGTAGATGCATCCGTAAATCGAAAGTAGAATACTTTATCAAAATCAGCTTTGTACGATGCGCATATTCCAAGCATTAGGAGTGCAAAAATTTAATCCAAAAAAAAGGCTGATTGCTCAGCCTTCTTAAAATTATTCTTAAAATCTAGCCTCTAAGTCGCCCACGTCCTACCTACCTCAGCAAGCGGAACACAGCCGTGATACGCTCCCGGAACTGCTTCGTATTGCAATACTTGTGTAGCACCTGGCTCTGATGTGAAGAAACCTAACAACGTGAGTTCTTTCGTCATTAAAATAAATGGGCGCTTTGCATCTCTGTTTTCTTTTGCTTCCGCAATTGCAGCATCATGTGTTTTCTTCACCAACTCCACTTGTTCCTTGGCCTGGCAATAAATGAAATTGTCCCCGTAGGCACTCTTGGCTTGTTCATCAAAGGCTGTGAGGCCTGCCAAGAAACGATCTTGATCTTCCTTCTTATAGCAATCCTTCAGCATGGTATCAATAAAACCAGGGACGCCCGCATCTTTTGCACCTGGTGTTTCTGTTTTTGGTATAATGATCTCCGCCACTTCCATGATAATTCGTGCCTGGTCTTCACTAAAAAATTGAGGTACGTAAGTAAGTTCGGGAGTTGCTTTGCAACCTTGCAGGAGACCTGTTAATGCCGAGGCCGAAATTGCCGCACCCATCATTAGTGCAGTTTTACGCAGTGCCTCTCTCCTATCTATTAAAATACTCATACTTATTCTATTTTAATTATGTTACAAATTACCTTTCTTCATTTCTGTCACCGCATAATCAGCGGCCCTTGCAGTAAACGCCATGTATGTAAGTGATGGATTCACACACGCAGCCGAAGTCATAAATGAACCATCCGTAACAAACACATTTTTGCAAGCATGTACCTGATTGTATTTGTTCAACACCGAAGTTTTAGGGTCTTTGCCCATGCGGGCGGTTCCCATTTCATGGATACCTAAACCTAGTCCATGTTGTGACTTTCTATCATGTGAGTTAACGTTTTTAGCACCAGCCGCTTCAAGCATTTCGGCCGCATCGGCTGCCATATCTATCCGCATTTTATAATCGTTTTCTTTAAACTCCGTATCGAATAACAACGTTGGCAAGCCGTATTTATCTTTTTTGTCTTTATTGATAGTTACCTGATTCGAATGATCCGGCAACACTTCCCCAAAACCACCAATACCAATATTCCAGGCTCCAGGTGTTTCCGCAGCTTTTTTCAAATCTACACCAATGCTTAGTTCGGCTACAAGACTGGACCAGCTTTGTCTGCTGCCACCACCTTGATACCCAAAACCCCGCAAGTAGTCGCGCTTGTCTTTGCCGATGTTACGGAACCTGGGGATATAAACGCCATTTGCTCTACGTCCTGTGTAATACTGATCCTCGAATCCTTCCATCTTCCCGCTGGCTCCAACGCCCAAATGGTGATCCATAATGTTACAGCCAAGCTCACCGCTGTCGTTTCCAAACCCATTCGGAAATCGATTGGAAATTGAATTCATCATAATAAAGGTTGAGCCCATCGTAGATGCATTGAGGAAAATTACTTTGGCATAATACTCAACAGTTTCTCCGGTTTCCGAGTCCAGAACTTTGACACCCGTAGCTTTGCCCTTTTTCTCATCATAAATTAATTCAGACACGATAGAATTCGCGCGAAGCGTCATGTTGTTTGTACGTTCAGCGGATGGAAGAGTGCAGGCGTTGCTGCTAAAGTATCCACCATAGGGGCAACCACGGCTGCAAAGATTTCTAAATTGGCACGTGCCTCGTTGTGGGCTATTATTGTGAGTTAAGGGAGCCGTTGCGTGAGCTACCCTTCCGATAGTGAGCAAGCGGCCGAACTTGTCCATCATGGATTTTTTTAATTCCTTTTCCACGCAATTCAATTCCATAGCTGGAAGAAACTTGCTGTCGGGCAAGTGTGCAAGATTTTCCGCTTGACCACTGATGCCGGCAAACGTTTCTACGTAATCATACCAGGGGGCAATTTCCTTGTACCTCACTGGCCAATCGATCGAGATGCCGTCCTTAGCATTGGCTTCAAAGTCTAAATCACTCCAACGGTAGCTTTGACGGCCCCACGTAAGCGAGCGACCCCCCACGTGATAGCCACGCATCCAATCAAAACGTTTTCCTTCTTTTTCTGTATACGGATTTTCAAGATCGTTAACGAACCAATGCTTTGTTGCCTGATTTGTGGTGTATCCAGTGCGATTTTGAACACCTTGCTTTTCTAAATCTTCCTGCGTGGGTCTCCCTCCATTTGGTATCTGCCACGGATCTTTTGTAGCCGTTGGATAATCCGGGTGTTTCACATCGCGACCACGCTCAAGGACTAATGTCTTGAGGCCTTTTTCTGAAAGTTCTTTTGCGGCCCATCCTCCGCTAATACCCGTTCCAACAACAATTGCATCATAGGTATTTTGTTCCTGTGCCTTAATATTCAGATTCATCTATATCAGGTTTTTTTGAAAAAACTAAATTACGGTTTTTCAATATTTTTTACCTAATTAATTTATAAAAGGCATAAGGTATTTTAAGAATGGTGCTTACAACTCAAAGTTCAGAAGGCCATCATCGATCTTTGACACGATAAACAAATTTCAAACCGGACCACACCTCATCCACAGCGCATACTTTCACATCAACCAGTCCGTTTATCAAGCCAAATTCACGTATTATATTCTCATCCAGATCTGTAGGCACCCTAGAGGCTTTTTTAGGCCATGATACCCAAAACATACCTTCCTTCCTAAGGCATTTCTTAAGTTTGATAAAACCTTTTTCAAATTCTCTTTTGTTCTTTACGAACAAGTGAATGAAGTCGACCTCTTTTTTAGCAGGACTTCTTAAAACTTCTATTCCTTTGGGAGTTGGTGCTAACATGGCAAAATAATTAACCGCCTGTCCGTGAATAAGCATAGTGAAGTTGGTCTTTATGCCCAATTTCTTGACCAGTGGTGTAGCAGAGTAGCCAGCCATACTTAAACATAAAAAAACCCGGTTTGGAAAACTATCCAACCCGGGTTCAATTAGGATACTAGTTAGGATTAATTTTTTCCCATTTTGTCCATCTCCTTGTTAAAGGTGTCTTTGAACTTCTCATAATCGTAATCGATCTTCAGACGCTCATCGGTTGAAAGACGCTCATTGTATTTAGCGACCAATTCATCGGCTGAAAGCTCTATGGCAACATAGGTCTTATAGTTTCCTTCTTTGGTCTGAACCAGCTTCTCGCAGATGGTACGTACAC
>JAENVX010000483.1 GCA_016650355.1 Bacteroidia bacterium
GCATATCCACTGCAATGCCGCCCTGGTTTACAATTTGCTTTGCTTTGGTTACATATTGATTTCCAGGTCCGAAAATTTTGTTCACGGATGGAATAGTGTCTGTGCCATATGCCATAGCGGCAATGGCTTGCGCACCACCAATTTTGAATATTTTACTTATGCCTACCAGCTGAGCCGTAAAAAGTATTGCAGCGTTAAGCTGACCATCTTTTCCAGGAGGGGAGCATAACACTACCTCTTTGCATCCTGCCAGCTTAGCTGGTATCCCTAACATAAGCACGGTAGAAAATAGAGGAGCTGAACCTCCAGGGATATATATTCCAACTTTTCCAATGGGAACACCTTTTCGCCAGCATATTACTCCTGGCATTGTTTCAATGCGAATTACTTCTCTCCGTTGAGCTTCATGAAATTTTTCAATGTTAATGGCTGCTGTTCGGATAGCTTCTCTAAGATTTTCTGGAACCGACTTTACTGCATTCTCTATTTCACTAGCCGTCACTTCAAATGCACTTAAGTCAACTTTATCTACCTGGGCTGTAATATCCTTCAACGCCTGATCTCCGGAGTTTTTTACGCGGACCAAAATGTTTTTGACCGTACTCTCCAGAAAATCCAGTTCCATCTGAGGCCTTTGACAAAGTATGGGCCATTGCGTTTTAGGTGGGTCAATTATTATTTTCATTATTTGAATATTGGTGAAGTTAGGCGATCATCTTTTCTATGGGTATCACTAAAATACCCTGCGCTCCAAACGATTTCAGTAAATCAATTTTTTCCCAGAAATCATCTTCATTTACAACCGAATGTAGTGATGACCATCCTGATTTAGCAAGCGGCATAATGGTTGGGCTGTTCATGCCGGGAATCATGCTTGTGATCTTAGGGATTGCTTCGTTAGGGCAGTTGAGTAGGATATACTTATTATTCTTTGCCGATTTAACCGCTTCTATTCTGAACAAAAGGTTATCGAGGATGTCCTGTTTGACTTTTTCAAGTTTTGAATTTGAAATGATTACCGCTTCTGATTGCATCACAACCTCTACTTCTTTCAATCCATTGCTAAGGAGCGTGCTGCCCGTACTTACGATGTCACATATTGCATCAGCCAATCCGATGCCTGGTGCAATTTCTACTGATCCACTGATCTCGTGAATACCTGCAGTGATATTGTTCTTTTTCAGAAAGCTTTGAACGATCACAGGATAGGAAGTAGCAATGTTCTTTCCTTCCAATGATTTGGCTCCGCCATAATTTTCTGAGCGCGGTACCGCTATAGACAACCTACACTTTGCAAACCCAAGGCGCCTTACCAGAGTATTTTTTTTCTGTTTCTCTATGAATACGTTTTCACCAACGATGCCAACATCTGCAACATGGTCTTCCACGTATTGAGGGATGTCATCGTCCCTGAGGAAAAGTACTTCAACAGGAAAATTTGAGGCTTGTGCCTTCAACTGATCTTTGCCATTGCTAAACGACAATCCCGTTTCCTTCAACAGCGCAAGAGATTCCTCCTGAAGACGACCTGATTTTTGGATGGCTATTCTTAAAAGTGTTTTCATAATTCTACCCAATAAAAATTTAGTTTCAAATCCTTATCCACCTTAATGTGAGGTGACACGGATTAAGCAATAAAAAAGGCTCACCAAGTTTGGCAAGCCTTTCATAATTTCTTTTATAAAATTAATCAAAACATAGACTTGCCAGTCATGCAACTTACATGATGATGGTGGCCGTGGATGTTTTGAGTAGTGTTCATTTTCTAAGTCTGGCGCAAATAAAGTGATTCGATTTAAGTATTCAAAATTTAAGAGATTAAAATCAGGTAAAGTTAAAGGCTAATGATCGTTTGGTGATTACCCATAACATCTCATAGACTTCGTAAATTGCAGCTTCAAGTTGCCAGAATTATCAATTAGACTTAAAAATTGTACAAAACTTTGCAGATAACCCAAAATAGCCTAAGTAGTTAGTAGTATGAGAAAATCCTTGATTGCCATAGGCGTTGTATTAGTATTAATTTCTTGTTCGGAATCAAAGGAAACTAAGCTCCAACGATTCCTTCTAAAAGGAAATATGATGGCGCTAGATCACGATGATGACCAGGCTCTGGACTATTACCAAGAGGCACTTAAGTTAGATCCTTGCTTTACCGATGCCCTCAATAATACAGGCACCATCTATTTTCAATTGAAAAGGTATGACCTGGCATTGGAAAATTATGAAAAGGCCATCTCGTGTGATGCTAATTATCTGAACGCCTATTTCAATAGGGCCAATACGTACTATGAATTGAAGGAATACTATCGCACGCTTAAAGATCTGGATCGCGTTATTCAGGCTAAGCCTGATACCGCAATTGCCTACTTCACCCGTGGTCTTGCATTCACCAAATTAAGAGATTTTTCAGCTGCGTTGGAAGCCTTTGATAAATCGGTGCTACTTGATCCAACCAAAGTTGAGTATTTCGTTAATCGCGCAACAGTAAAATATTATCGGAAGGATTTTGATGGAGCTAGGATTGATTTGTTTCATGCTAAAGGAATTAATTCAAATGAAGCCACGATTTACAACACGGAATCCATGATTGAAGTGGAGTTGAAGAATTATACCAAAGCCATGGAATTGATTAATCAGGCAATCACGCTTACGCCAGCCGAACCCTATTTTATCAACAACCGAGGGTTTATTTACTTGAGTTTAGGAGAGCTTGATATGGCGGAAGCCGATATTAATAAGGGAATTGGATTAGATCCTTACAATGGCTGGGCTTATCGCAACAAGGGTATATACTATTTCCTGAAAAATGATTTTGAATCTGCTGAGCGATTACTAAAGCAGGCGCTGGACATGGATCCGTTTATCGACAAGATTCATTTCTATTTGGGAATGGGCTACCTCAAAAACGGAAAACAGGCAATTGCTTGTGAACAATTTAATATGTCAGAGGAGCTTGGCGATAAAATGCTTACAGCCGATTTGATTAAAACATGTCAGTAAGTTTCATTGTTTATCTGATAGGAACAAGTTATACGAATAATGAAAACTGATTTAACCCGTTCCGGAAAAAGCTTATAAATGAGACTTGATATTGATCTTTTATCAGAAAGACTAAAGCAACCTTTGCCTGGTGCAACTGCACACGAGCCATTGCGAGCAGTTTCTATAGGAGCAATCAAGCCCAGGTTTGAACATAAATTACCTCCTCGGCCAGGGAGTGTTTTGATCTTGCTTTACAAGGATGGTGACCGGATTCATTTCCCATTGACTATACGTCCCGATTATTTAGGTACCCATGGCGGTCAGATAAGTTTTCCTGGCGGGAAGGCTGAAGAAGGTGAGGATGCCATTGAGACTGCGTTGCGGGAAGGAGAGGAAGAGATAGGAATAAGACGTAGTGATATAAAGATCATAGGCATGCTATCGGATTTTTTTGTCATTCCAAGTAATTTTTTAGTAACACCTGTGGTAGCATTTTCAGAAACAAAGCCACTCTTTACACCTGACCCTATTGAGGTAGTACGAATTATTGAAGGGAGTCTTGCTGACTTAGTAAAAGAAGATGCTATTCTAACAAAAGAGATAATCGCAGCTAAAACATACCAACTAATGGCACCTCATTTTGAAATTGAAGGCGAAATAGTTTGGGGCGCAACTGCTATGATGTTGAA
>JAENVX010000484.1 GCA_016650355.1 Bacteroidia bacterium
CGTTGCTCCTCTCTGAAGATGGGAAAAAACTATCTGGTCATGTTGCGCGTGGCAATAAACAATGGAAAGAGTGGAGTTCCGAAACAGAGGTACTCGCCATCTTCTCAGGTCCTCATACGTATATTTCCTCCTCATGGTACGACCATGAAAATGTACCCACATGGAATTATATTGCTGTGCATGTGTATGGAAAACTAAAAATTTTATCAGATCAGGAACTTTTGCAATCCCTAAAAGACCTCACTAATAAATATGAAAAACAGTCCGAAAAACCTGTAACGGTTGAAAAAATGAATCCGAACTATGTGAAAAAAGAAATGTTGGGTATTGTTGGTTTCGAAATCGAGATTACAAAGATAGAAGGCACGTACAAGCTATCTCAAAATCGCGATGCCAAGAACCATGAAACGATCATATCAGAATTAAAAAAACGCAATGACCCATCCTCAACAGCAATAGCGCAAGAAATGAAAAAAGCAGGTCACTCTTAACCCACTCGTATTAACCTTTTAATTACCTTTATACCGTTAAGCATAAATTGATAAAACATGACAGTTTCAAGTACAATTCCGGTAGAACGCATCGCAAAATCCAGAATCAGCAATGTAGATTTCAATAACCTCGAATTCGGAAAATACATGGCCGATCATATGGTTGTGGCCGATTTTAAGAACGGTCGGTGGCATGAGCCCACCATAGTTCCCTTTGGAGATATGATGATGAGCCCTGCCATGCTTTCGCTACACTATGGCCAATCCATCTTTGAGGGCATGAAGGCATTTTGGACAAATAATGGACAAATAAATATTTTCCGCCCCCACAAGCATCATTCCCGAATGAATAAATCTCTTGATCGGATGTGCATGCCCCAGGTGAGTGAAGAAATGTTCATACAGTCTTTACATACGCTCATTGAATTGGATAAAGATTGGATACCAAAATCGGAAGGTTCTTCCCTCTATGTTCGTCCGTTCATGTTTGCGTATGAAGCGCGACTTGGAGTTAAGGTGGCAGATCATTTCAAGTTCATTATTATAAATAGTCCGGTGGCAGCATACCAGACTAAGCCATATCGATTGAAAGTTGAGGACTACTATGTGCGTACTGCTGAAGGGGGAACAGGGTTTGCAAAATGCGCAGGCAATTACGGAGGTGCATTCTATCCTACTCAAATTGCGCGTGAAGAAGGTTTCGATCAAATCTTATGGACAGATCACAAAGAACACAAATACATTGATGAAGTTGGAATGATGAACGTTATGTTTGTCATTAACGGAAAATTAGTTACGCCTAAACTTACCACCACCATATTGGATGGCGTTACTCGCGATTCTATATTAACACTCGCAAAAGATATGGGCATGCCCGTGGAAGAAAGAAGAGTAAGCCTTGAAGAAATTGAAGTGGGCCTGAAGAACAAGACCGTTACAGAAGCCTTTGGCACGGGAACAGCCGCGGTGGTTGCGCCTATCGCAGTTATTAGGATGAATGGACATGATCTCGAAATTCCAGTGGCTGGATCAAATAGTTTTCAACAGCGCGTAAAACAAAAGCTACAAAATATCCGCATGGGCAGCGAACCTGATGTGCATGAATGGAATTATCTTATCACCGTGTAAGTGAGCACAAGTCTTTGAATCTGTCGAAAGTATAACACCTTCGACAGATTCATCCTTATCTCTAATTCTTTTCTTTATCATTCCTTCTTCTTGTCTATGAAAGCTGTTTTTTTTACTAAGCGAGATCAGCCGTTAGAAATCAGAGAAATAAAAAAACCAAAACCCATCAAGGATCAGGTATTGGTTCGACTTCATGCTGCCGCATTAAATCACCGTGACGTATGGACACAAAAAGAACAACCTGTAACTGGAGCGGGCATAATTCTTGGCTCCGATGGAAGCGGTGTAATTGAGGATGTTGGTGAAGAAGCAAATCCATTATTGATTGGGATGGAAGTGGTGATCAACCCCAGTTTGAATTGGGGAAATAATCCTATCGTGCAGGGGGACTCTTTTAAGATTCTTGGATATCCTGACAATGGTACGTTTAGTGATTACCTTGTCATTTCTAAAAATCAAGTATTTGAAAAACCTGAACATCTTTCTTATGAGCAGTCTGCCGCTGTTCCCCTTGCCGGGCTTACAGCCTATCGCGCTTTGTTTTCCAAAGCAAGGTTGCGCGCAAAAGAAAAAGTTCTGATTACTGGCGTGGGTGGTGGAGCAGCACTTTGGGCGGTACAATTTGCATTGGCGTATCAAGCCCGAGTTTATGTAACATCTGGTTCAGAAGAAAAATTGCAGAAAGCAAAAGACCTTGGTGCATTGGGTGGTTTCAATTATAAAGATCCAGAGTGGACAAAAATTGCAACAAAAGAAGTCGGTGGCTTTGATATCGTAATCGATAGTGCCGGTGGTGAGCAATTCTCAATGCTGCCAGACTTGATGATGCCTGGCGGACGCATCGCATTGTTTGGTCGTACGGCAGGAAATATTCCAGACCTTTCTACCCGCACACTCTACTGGAAACAAATTTCTATTCATGGAACCACTATGGGAACGCGTGATGAGTTTCTATCGATGCTTGATTTTGTTGAGAGTCGGAAATTAAAACCCATCATCGATAAAATATACCCACTCGATCAAGTTGAAACGGCCATGCGAAGAATGGAGGCTGGTGACCAGTTCGGAAAAATTATTTTGAAAATAGCCTAGTTTAAAAATCATGCAAGAAATTACTTACCGAAACGACAGAAGAATCTCTTCAGCAGAGTTTATTAGCATATTGAACCGATCCACCCTTGGATTGCGTAGACCTGTTCATGATCTTAACCGAATTGAAAAAATGTTGGAGCATGGAAATGTTTTAATTACTGCTTGGTCTAATGATGTTTTAGTCGGGGTGTCACGGGCGCTAACCGATTATTCATATTGCTGCTACCTTTCTGATCTTGCTGTGGATGAATCTTTCCAACATCAAGGTATTGGAAAAAAGCTCGTTGACGAAACTCACAAAGTAGCGGGTGAACAAACCACGCTCATTCTATTGTCTGCTCCGCTTGCAGTCAATTACTATCCCAAGATTAATA
>JAENVX010000485.1 GCA_016650355.1 Bacteroidia bacterium
CTGAAACTTAGCCTGGGCTTCTTCAAGGTTTTGGAGTGCAAGATCATTTCTCCCTTTGTTCAAATAAAGATATCCAATATTTGTTGACACAATGCCTTGCAATTTTGGACTTTTCTCAAGTGAGTTTATACTATTTAGAAGTGTCTCCGCGTCAGTTAAGTTGCCTTGTGAAATAAGGACTTCGGCTTTTTTTGATTTCAGCCAAATGATTTGCTCATCGACTTTTATATTTCCTAATTCACGATCAATTAGCAGAAGTGCGTTTCCAAACTCACTGGTATTAATCAATGAGTCAATTTTTGAATAGGTAGGATTGTCTTGTCCGAGAGAATAAAAAGAAACAAGTACGAGTATCAGCCAGCAAAGAATTTTCTTCATCCCTTAAAGCGATAATAGTAGGTGAAGGAAGAAACGAAATGGCGGGTAAGACCATCCGGATTTTCAGTACGCTGAGCGAACTTACGGCCAAGCAAAAGTTTGATTCCCGATTGTGCATTGAAACTGTATCCAGTAGAAAATATCCCTGACAAGGCGAGGCCTTTTGCACCCTCTGGTTTTACTCGATTGCCAGTACCACCAGTTATCTCATCATTCGTAATTCTATAAATGGGTAGTAATCCAGCAGTAAAATTTAATCTTGAAAAACGAAAATTCCGCTCGATTCTCACCATCACATCTACGCCTCGCTTAAGCTCTTTAGCCTTAGCATATTTTTCAATATAAGCTGGATCTTCATCGCTATTCTTCCAAGCGCCCCAAAGGAATTGATTGTTGTTTTGGTTTAATGCAACTTGAACTCCAGTTGCGAATAGCCATTTGCGGTTGATCAGTGACAACCCGGATATAAGATCATAGGTGCCCAGGCTGGTTTGATAATACATAGGCAGCGGGAAGCCTTCGTCCGATGATAAGTCTGATTTATTGGATGGAAGCTTTCCTCCCACTGAGAGATTGAGATCAAATTTATCGGACGTATACATATTTCTAGTATAGCATAATGAGACATCTCCCATGCCAGAGGTGTTGGCAAGTCTCCCCGTAACGGCTTGGTAGGGAAGTTTTATCTGAAATGAATTTCTAGAGTTTAAGCTGAAGCTCATATCGGCCGTAGCCACATAAACGACAGGAGTAAGGGTTGTGGTGCCACGATAGAAGTTTAAATCAATCGCACGAAATTTTAGGGCAATCTTCTTGCTGAAAGGTTGATCTGGTTTCATTGCACCCATTGTGCAAAAACCAGCATCACTGCAACCTTGTCCTAACAATATTGATGATGAGATGACGAAAGGCAGTAGAAAACAAAGTTTTTTCATTTTAATAACTTCCTGCTAAGATATGAATGCTTAGTCAATCTCAAAGGTAATTGAGCAACAATAAAAAAACCCAAAGAGTTGGCCTTCGGGTTTTATAAACTAAGTGTGAATACACAAATGATTGCTTTTACTGTTACATACCAAGTGATTGGTTTTCGATAGATGCCAGCTCGATAACTTTTTCGTAGTCCGCTGCATCCAAATCGCTAAAGAAATAGTAGACAGGATTTACCTGACGCCCATTGATGAAAACCTCATAATGTAAGTGAGGCGCTGTAGATAATCCTGTGTTACCGACATAGCCAATAAGTTCTCCTCTTTTAATATGTTGTCCGTTCCGAACAGTAAAGCCATGCATGTGGGCGTAGCGCGTTCGGTAGCCAAAGCCGTGATCGATTTCAATTTTTTTCCCATAACCACTAAAACTCACATCCAAATGGTCTACAACACCATCGGCCGTGGCATAGATAGGAGTACCTATGGGTGCAGCGAAATCAATTCCCGTGTGCATTTTCTTGACCTTATACACAGGGTGAATACGCAATCCAAAACCTGAAGCAAGTGCTATGAGTTCTTTATTTGAAATGGGCTGGATGGCGGGTATAGCTGCGAATAACTTTTCTTTTTTCTCGGCTAGTTCAACAACATCATCTTGTGATTTTGATTCGATGTAAACTTTTCTCCTCAGTTTATCTACATTGGTGTGAAGTCTGAGGATGAATTCTTCATGAATGATGTCCTTATTTTTAATGTCTTCATATCGATCTGCTCCGCCAACCCCTCCTTCACGAATTGATTTTTCAATAGGCTCAGCGCCAAGTACTGCCCGATAGATGTTATCATCTCTATGTTCCATTCCAGCAAGAACAAGGTCCATTCTTTCAACCTCCTTTTCAAGGTTCTCATAATAAAATTCGAGTTCTTTAACTTCATTCTTAAGAATAAGTTCTTTGGGCGACTCAAAATAATTGCTATAGACCATGAGCAAGCCAACAGCCATCGAAAGCGTAAGTGAAACTATTCCTAATGTGTTGAGAACGATATCGCTCTTTGTAGTACGAACACGTTCGTACTTACAAGTCTCTGTATCGTAGTAGTATTTTATTTTTGCCATATTCTTTATTTAATGAATGAGAATATTGAAATCATACAATTTCTCACTTGATACTATTTTCAGGCCTAAAGACCTTTATTATATCTTCATTGCATTCGATAAATGGACCTTCCAACAGATCTATACAATAAGGGATGGCAGGAAAGACCGCATCCAAACATTGCCTGATGGCTTTTGGTTTACCGGGCAAATTTACGATTAAAGTTTGATTTCGTATGCCTGCCGTCTGCCTGGATAAAATAGCGGTAGGCACATATTCAAGACTTTTAGCCCTCATGAGTTCACCAAAACCCGGCAATATCTTTTCGCAAACGGATTCGGTAGCCTCGGTTGTAACATCACGTTTGGCTGGGCCGGTGCCGCCCGAGGTAATAATCAGGCAGCATTTCTTAATGTCAGCCATTTCAATCAGTGCCTCTTCAATCAGATCTTGCTCATCTGGAATGATAGCATATTCTTTTTTCCAATTCCCTTTTATGTATTCCTTCAGGGTTGCCTCTATAGCTTTGCCAGGAATATCTTCATAAATTCCCTTACTTGCTCTGTCCGATACATTTATTATTCCTATTCTAATCATGCAGTAATTACCAGAGTAATAGAATTTAACATACTTGAATATTCAATGCTAACTTGTTGCTTTCGACTTCAAGTTTTGAGTTCTTCCCTTTTTGAAAACCTGCCTTCCTTTGTTTATCCCTTGTCTGATTTCTTTTTGTATTTCTACTGGAAGGGCAATGATCTCTTTGCATTCTTCCGTACAACAATTATCATATTTCTCTGCGCACGCTTTGCATTGAATAAAGAGAAGATGACATCCATCATTTTTGCAATTGGTATGATCATCACAGGGATTGCCGCATTGATGGCAGACGGCAATGATGTCGTCTGAGATACGTTCACCAAGACGTTCATCAAAAACAAAGTTCTTACCGATGAATTTATTCTCCAGACCCTGCGATTTTACCTGCCTCGTGTATTCAATAATTCCACCATTGAGTTGAAATACATTTTTAAAACCTTGATGTTTCATCCATGCGCTTGCCTTTTCACAACGGATACCACCCGTACAGTACATTACAAGATTTTTTTCCTTCTGATCTTTCATCAGATCTTCTGCTACTTGCAATTCCTGACGAAACGTATCAACATCTGGGCAGATTGCATTTTTGAAATGCCCTACTTCACTCTCATAGTGATTCCGCATATCTACAATGATAGTATTGGGGTCATTAGTAAGCCTGTTGAATTCCAAGGCATTCAGATGAACACCAGAATTGGTCACATCAAAAGAACTATCGTCCAGACCATCCGCGACAATCTTTTTACGAACAAGGATTTTTAGCTTAAAGAATGATTTACCGTCATCCTGAACAGCAATGTTTAGTCGGATTTGATTAAGAAAGCTAATGCTATTGAGATATTCTTTTAATACTTCAATTTTTTCCTCCTTCACACTGATCTGAGCATTGATTCCTTCGGGGGCAATGTAGATCCTGCCCAGGATACCCAGCGCACTTAGTTCGAGGTATAATTGATCTCTGAATTCCTGTGGGTCAAGAATATGGTGATATTTATAGAACGATATTGTGATTCGTTTTTCGTGTAGGGATCTCATCTTCTCCTTGAGAAGTCGACCTTCAATTCGATTATAAAGCATCATGCTCGCAGAATTAATAAGCAGCCTGCCTGCCGGTAGGCAGGTTTAATCACGGCTTTGACTAAAACATTCCTGCAAAGATAAGGAAATGATTTAAAGCCATTGAATCAGGGGGTATCGGGTTTTAGTTCTCCCCGTAAAAGGTTGTTGAAATCTTCGCAGTTTAAAAAGCCTTCCTTATGACAATAACCACAGGTTTTATAGGTCTCACCTAAATAGGTCTTTTTGATAATTACTGTTGAACCATTGCAGACGGGGCAAGTTACTTTGCCGGACGGTCCACAGTCAATATCGTAATCTCTTGAAAGGACTTCCTGGGCTTGCAAATTTTGAGCTTGCTTTTCTTTTAGGCGCTCAACTTCAGATCGCTTAAGCCACTGCACTGCTTCTTGTGAATGTTGGCCGGTCGTTCCTTTCAACTGAATGTATTTATTAAGCCAATCAATACTTTGCTTGTATTTACCGATGTGATAAGAATTTTCACCGAAATAATATGCAAGATCAGAAGGAACACTTTTAATATTCTTCAATACGAAAGTCAATTTTTCATCTGCAGCCAGGTATTCTTCATTCTCCATCAAAATAATGGCTGTGTCTAACTGTAGTCGGATATCGCGTTGCTTTTGCGCATTGCGATCTAACTCCATTTGTTGAATTTTTTCTCGCTCGTCTATTTGGCCAAACGAGGCAAGGGGAAATGCAATAAAAAAAATAAATACTAAACGTTTTATCACACTCTTATTCTTTTATCAAATCAATTCTTTCTTAGACATCCCAAGCCATTCAAGCGTGGAGTTTGCAAAAATATCTTCCTTAACTTTTTTAGTGAGGTTCATCTCATCAATAAATTTTCCAATCGTCATGTCACCCAACGGAAAAGGATAATCTGACCCCAACGTAACGCGTCTTGATCCTTGTAGTTTGATAACATATTCCAATACAAGCGGATCATGCGTAATACTGTCTACCCAAAATTTACCCAAATAGCTGCGTGGATTGACATTATTATCGATGGCAACTAAATCAGGACGGCATTCAAAACCATGTTCAATTCTTCCCAGCGTAAATAAAAATGAACCGCCTGCATGGGCAAAATTAACCCTTAGTTTTGGGAACCGTTCAAAAATCCCGCCAAAAATCAAGGAGCAAACAGCACGGGTTGTCTCAGCAGGCATGCCCACCAGCCAGGGAAGCCAGTAGCGTTGCATTTTTTTTTCTCCCATCATATTCCATGGATGAACCAAAATGGCTAGGCCAAGTTTCTCGCATGTTTCGAAGATAGGAGCAAAGCGCTCTTCGTTTAAATTATCTTCATTGATGTTGGATCCTATTTGAATTCCTTTTAAGCCAATCTTTTTACATCGAGCAAGTTCCTTCACTGCCAATTCTGTGTCTTGCATAGGCACGGTGCCCAGTCCTATATATTGCTTAGGATGTTTTTGCACTATACCAGCAATATGATCGTTTAAAAATTGTGATAAAGACAAGCCATCCATGGGCTTGGCCCAATAAGAAAACATAACTGGGATGGTGCACACCACCTGGACTTGAGTTTTGAATTGGGCGTATTCTTTTATTCTAAGCTCAGGATTCCAGCAATTTTCCTTTATCTCGCGAAAGAACTGGTTGCCACGTATCATTTTCGCAAAACCTTTTTTGTGATGTTGCAGGTAAATAAAATCGCCATAGCCAAATTTCTCGCTCCAGTTTGGCATTTTTCTAGGAAGAATGTGAGTATGGCTATCTATTTTGAGCACGGCATGGAACGATAATCCCGAAATATCGAAGTTTTTTTTGTGGGTTCAATATTTGATAATTGTGAGTGAGAGTTTTGGATGATCATTATTATCGAAAAAAACTTATACCTTCATCATTATCTTTTTACATCTAAAACAGGAATTGACGATGAGTAATCGCAGAGAATTTATCAAGCAATCGACACTGGCAAGTGCTGGTATTTTTGTGGCACCTCAAGTTTTTAGTTTTCAGGGTTCACCAGCCGAAAAGGTTGTGGTGGGAATAATGGGTACAAACAGCCGGGGCTTGTATTTAGCTAAGATGTTGGCGCAATTGCCAGATGTGGAAGTGGGATTTATATGTGATCCTGATGAAAAGGTGTTGACTAAGACACTTGCTGAGATTGAAAAGCAAACCGGTAAAAAGCCAACGGGTTATAAGGATGTTCGCAAAATGTTAGAGCGAAACGATATGGACGCAATAACAATTGCAGCACCTGATCATTGGCATGCGCCTGCAGCATTGATGGCTTTGAAATCTGGCAAGCATGTGTATGTAGAGAAACCTTGTTCGCACAACCCTGCAGAAGGGGAAATGCTGGTAGCGGCAGCGACCAAATACAATCGACTCGTGCAAATGGGAAGCCAGCGAAGGTCATTTCCAAAAGTAATGGAAGGAATGCAAGCGCTGCGGGAAGGCATTATCGGGCGCGTCTATTTTGCGAGGGGTTGGTATGCCAACGACCGCAAAGAAATTGGTATTGGAAAAGCTGTTCCAGTTCCTTCAACATTGGATTTTGATTTGTGGCAAGGACCAGCGCCACGAAAGGCATATAAAGATAATCTTGTGCATTATAACTGGCATTGGTTTTGGAATTGGGGCACAGGCGAAGCACTTAATAACGGAACCCATGAAATTGATGTGATGCGATGGGGATTAGGGGTTGACTATCCCACGAAAATAGTTTCAGCAGGTGGGCGTTTTGCTTTTAAAGATGATTGGGAGACTCCAGACACTCAGACCATTACCTTTGAGTTTCCGAATAACACGGCCATGACCTGGGAAGGTCGTAGTTGCAACAACTTTAATGAGCAAGGAAGCGGACGTGGTGTAATTTTTTATGGAGAAAAAGGGACGATGGTGCTTCCGGGTGGAGATGATTACAAAGTATATGAGATGGGAAATAAATTAATAAAAGAAGTAAAGACCGATATTCAGCAGGCAGATGCTACAAATACCATGGGTATGGGCGATAAACTGGACAGCATCCATTTGCTCAATTTTGCCGATTCTATACGCGGCACATCAAAACTGAATGCACCCATTTCAGAAGGTTACAAATCAACATTGCTACCACAACTTGGAAATATTGCATATCGCACAGGCCGAACTATTTATTGCGATACTTCGAATGGACACATTAAAAA
>JAENVX010000486.1 GCA_016650355.1 Bacteroidia bacterium
CAGCAATATCAATTTCTAATAATATTGCTGAGGGCTTTGAATATAATAGTAATAAAGCATTTCTAAGGTTCCTACTTTATGCAAAAGGATCGGCAGGAGAGCTGCGGAGCGAGCTTTTTGTTTTGAGAGAAGCTGAAATGATAAATAAGGAAATTTTTCATGAATTGCAGGATGATCTGATAAAATTATCAAGAAATATTCAAGGCTTCAGAAAATATCTTAAAGGTTTTGAAAGCAAAAAGAATCTCTAATCTTACAATTTTTAAATCTTACAATCTTACAATCTTTAATAATAAATGAAAATACTGGTACTTGATAATTACGATTCCTTTACCTACAACTTAGTGCACATCATTCGTGAACTTGGTCATAGCATGGACATTTTCAGGAATGACAAAATAAAACTGGAGGACGTGAAAGCCTATGATAAAATTCTTTTGTCTCCAGGACCTGGCATTCCAGATGAAGCAGGGATTATGAAAGAGGTCATTAAAACCTATTCTCCTGCGAAGAGTATTTTGGGTGTATGCCTCGGTCATCAGGGTATAGCAGAAGCATTTGGTGCTAAACTTTATAATATTCCCAATGTGCTGCATGGAGTAACATCGAAGGTTTCGATAACTTCCAATTCGGAGAGGCTCTTCAATAATTTACCTAAGCAGTTCGAAGTTTGTCATTATCATTCCTGGGCGGTTGTGCCTGAAAGCATCACACCGGAATTGGAGGTAACGGCAACAAATGCTGATGGACTGGTAATGGCCATCGCACATAAAAGATATGATGTACGCGGGGTACAATTTCATCCCGAATCGATTATGACAGAACACGGCAAGGAAGTTATGAAAAACTGGTTAGGTAAATAGAAAATTAAAGTTTAGATCAAGCAGATAATAGTTAAAGTAGGAATACATCATTGGAACAGGTAGTCATTTAAAAATGAGATCTAGTCTCTCCTCTGGGGAGAGGCGCGAAAGGTTATGAAAGAAATACTGAGCGAACTTATTGAACATCGATCGTTAAGCAAAGAGTCAGCAAAAAAGGTGCTGGTAGATTTGGCGTCTGCCAAATACAACCCAAGTCAGATGAGTGCATTCATGACCGTCTACATGATGCGTGCAATAACCATAGACGAATTGCAAGGTTTTCGCGATGCCATGCTGGAGTTATGCATTCCCATTCACGTTGATGAGCCGGTAATCGATGTTTGTGGAACGGGAGGTGATGGAAAAAACACATTTAACATTTCGACTCTTTCGTCTTTTGTGGTGGCTGCTGCGGGGCAACCGGTATCCAAGCATGGAAACGTTGGTGTATCGTCAGTATGTGGTTCCTCAAATCTGTTGCAACATTTTGGGTATGAGTTCACCAATAATTCGGATGAATTGAAAAGGAGTCTGGATCGCGCAAATATTTTCTTTATGCATGCTCCACTTTTTCACCCGGCCATGAAGAATGTAGGACCAATTCGAAAGGAACTTGGCGTAAAAACATTTTTCAACATGCTGGGGCCGATGGTCAACCCTGCCTTTCCTCCTAGGCAATTAGTGGGTGTATTTAGTCTTGAGTTAGCAAGGTTATATGGATATTTATATCAAAACACAGCCAAAGACTTTGTTGTTCTTCATGATCTGAATGGGTATGACGAAATCTCATTGACGGGTGCATTTAAGATGTATACCAATACTGGTGAGAAAATGGTGGAGCCATCCGATCTTGGTCTTTCGCAAGTTGAAGCCAATGAACTAAAAGGTGGTGAAACGGTCGAGGAGTCAGCGAAAATATTTTTAAACATTCTGGAGGGCAATGGAACTCTGGCGCAGAATTCAGTGGTGATTGCTAATGCGGGTATGGCGCTCTATGTAGGACATCAATCAGAAGGAATGTTAGCAGCAATGGAAAAAGCTCGTGTATCACTGACTTCTGGAAAAGCGCTTTCATCGTTCAAAAAGTTTTTAAACAAATAACAATGATTAAACTTAGCGAAGATAGTCAGCGCGTAAATAGAAACAGAACAAAGTGATGATGCTATCTCCTGCCTAAAATTTTACTGCTTAGCAATGAATATTCTAGATCAAATAATTGAATACAAAAGAAAAGAAGTAGAGGAGAGAAAGTCGCTTTACCCCGTCAAACTTTTGGAACAAAGCATTTATTTCTCATCGCCTACGGTGTCATTAAAAAAATACGTGTTGCGTGATGATAAAACGGGAATCATCGCAGAGATCAAGCGCAAGTCACCGTCAAAGGGAATGATCAATCAATATGTTTCTATTGAGCAAACCTCTATTGGTTATATGCAAGCGGGAGCCAGCGCACTCTCCGTGCTTACCGACAAACATTTCTTCGGGGGTAGCAATGAAGATCTAACAATAGCCAGAAAATTTAATTTTTGCCCTATTCTTCGGAAAGAGTTTGTGGTGGACGAGTACCAGATAGTAGAAGCGAAGTCGATAGGAGCAGACGCCATCTTGCTGATTGCTGCTGTGCTCACACCTAACGAGATTATTCAATTTACAAAGAGTGCTCATTCGCTGGGTTTAGAAGTGTTGATGGAAGTACACGATGAACACGAGTTGAAACAGAATTTGAACGCAGAAGTGGATTTGATAGGAGTGAACAACAGAAATCTAAAGACGTTTGAGCTATCTATTGAAACCAGTAAGTGGTTGGCAACCATGATACCAGACGATGTAATAAAAGTTTCTGAAAGTGGTATTGAGACGCCTGCAGCCATTGTGGAGTTAAAGAAATATGGATACAAAGGATTTTTAATTGGGCAGACGTTTATGCAAAACAGTAGACCCGAGCAATCCGCGAAAGACTTTATTGAGGAATTGAATGCGTTGGAACTAAAATGATCACGGAAAGAAAATTTAAGCTAAAAGTCTGTGGCATGTGCCATGCTGAAAATATTTCAAAAGTGGCAGATCTGGAGCCGGATTACTTGGGCTTTATTTTTTATCCAAAGTCAAAGCGTTTTGTTGGAGATGATTTTGAAATTTCTGGACAATTATCAAGGAGCATTAAAAGAGTGGGAGTGTTTGTCAACGAAAAAACGGAGGTGATCCTGGGCTTGGCAAGTAAGCATGGCTTGGATTTTATTCAGCTGCACGGAGATGAGTCCGTGACACAATGTATCGAACTGAAGCAAAACAGACTTGGTATTATAAAAGCATTTTCCATTGACGATCAGTTCAATTTTGATATGGTAAACGCGTATAAACCAGTTGTTGATTATTTTTTATTCGACACTAAAAGTGAAAGCTATGGCGGCACCGGAAAAGCCTTTAATTGGAGGCTGTTAAATCAATATGACCAGCAGGTTCCATTTTTCTTAAGCGGTGGATTATCGGCTTCAAATATGAAGCAAACAAAAGATATTATGAAAATGAACCTTCATGGGTTGGATATTAATAGCGGTGTGGAGGTCTCCCCGGGAGTAAAAGACGTTGATAAAATAAAAGAACTTAATACTATTTTAGATCAAATCGAGATTCCCAAACTATAGCGATATGAAATATTCAGTTAGCGAGAAAGGATACTATGGCAAATTTGGTGGGGCATATATTCCGGAAATGCTTTATCCAAACGTGGAGGAGCTGCGGGAAAATTATTTGAAGATTATCGCTGAACCGAATTTTCAAAAACAATTTCAGCAACTGCTACGGGATTATGTGGGCAGGCCTACGCCTCTGTATTTTGCAACAAGACTTTCTGAGCGGTACAAAACGAAGATTTACCTAAAGCGCGAAGACCTTTGTCATACAGGAGCACATAAAATTAATAATACGATTGGACAGATATTGGTTGCCAAACAGTTAGGGAAACAGAAAATAATTGCGGAGACAGGCGCTGGTCAACACGGTGTGGCAACGGCAACAGTTTGTGCACTCATGGGCATGGAGTGTATTGTATATATGGGAAAGCATGAC
>JAENVX010000487.1 GCA_016650355.1 Bacteroidia bacterium
ATGGAATATCCCATGATTTGCTTCAACTACGGAAGGCCAAAGACAGATGGCACGTACTCACAACGTGTATTAGAAGGAATGGTGGGTGTTGTTGTTCATGAGGTGGGTCACAACTTTTTTCCCATGATTGTGAACAATGATGAACGTCAATGGACATGGATGGATGAAGGATTGAATACTTTTCTTGAACGTGAAACAACACGCACACGCTATCCAGACTTTGATGTCACCAGTGGATCACCAAAAGGGATGGTGCCTTTTATGAAAGGCGATAAAAATATTATGCGGCCGGTGATGGCTTCTTCGGATAATCAAGGGCCAAGTTTTGGACCAAATGGATATACCAAACCTTCTGCTGCTCTAACATTGCTTCGTGAAACAATTATGGGTCCTGAACTTTTCGATAAAGCGTTTAAAGAATATGCCGAACGCTGGGCCTTCAAACATCCTAAGCCTGCAGATTTTTTCCGCACCATGGAAGACGCCTCAGCTGTTGATCTGGATTGGTTTTGGAAAGGCTGGTTTTACACCACCGATAATGTTGATGTAACTCTTGATGAAGTAAAATGGTACAAGGTTAAAAACATGCAGCTTGATCCTGAAAAGAAAAATGTTTCCGTAAAGAAAGGAGATGTAGGAGCTAAAAATACAGGAGGTAAAGTCACAGACTTCAGTAACGGCCCTCAAGAATTTACACTGATCAATACGCCTGATAATTATTATGGAGAATTCAGAAACCGAATCAATGATAATGCAGTTCGCGAAAAACTTGAAACTCAAAACCTTTATGAGGTAACACTTAAAAACACAGGAGGGTTAATCAGTCCTGTCATTATCGAATGGACTTTCAAAGATGGCACGAAAGAGCTCGAGCGCATTCCGGCCGAAATTTGGCGCACCAATGAACAAGAAGTGAAAAAGATTTTTGTTAAAGAGAAGGAGGTGGTAAACATGGTGATAGACCCAAATTTGGAAACTGCGGACATCAATGTTAATGATAACGTGTTCCCCAAGAAGTCTGTTGAAAACAAGTTTGATCTTTTTAAGAAAAACTAAGTAGTGGAGCTAAGCTTCAGATTAGCAAATCATATTGCGCTCCTGTCGCTATTCCTTAAAGCCATCCTTCAAAATAGGATGGCTTTTTAATTTTAATTTCTGCAATATTAGATCCTCAAAATTCCATTATGAAAAAGTTTTTTATCACGCTGTTTACGGTAGCTACTTTGACAGTTCATGCACAGCAGCAAACTCCCTGGCAAGGCAAATTTGAGCAGCTCGACACGCAGTTGCCAACACCGAATTCTTATCGATCAGCTTCTGGTGCCCCCGGCCCACAATATTGGCAGCAAAAAGCAGACTACGTGATTTTAGCTGAGTTAAACGATGATAATCAAAGTATCACTGGCTCAGAGACGATCACTTATCACAATAATTCACCTGATGTATTAAAATATCTTTGGCTTCAACTTGATCAAAACATTTTAGCAAAGGGAAACCTCACAAGACAAACTTTTACCAGCAGCATGAGAGATACCCTTTCTACAAAAAGCCTCTCTCAACGGGTATTAGATTTTGACGGTGGTCATAAAATCAAATCAATAAAAGATGCTTCCGGTAAGCCGCTAAACTACACGATCAATTACACGATGATGCGTGTTGATTTAATTCAACCGTTGAAAAAAGGAGAAAAGGTTAGTTTTACAATTGATTGGACATTCAATGTAGGAGACAGAATGAAGGATGGCCAACGAAGCGGGTACGAATATTTTCCAGAAGACAACAACTATCTCTACACCATTGCACAATGGTTTCCGCGGATGTGTGTATATGACGATTATTTAGGTTGGCAAAACAAACAGTTTTTAGGGCAAGGGGAGTTTGCTCTTGCCTTTGGTGATTATAAAGTAAAGCTAACTGTACCTGCAGATCACCTTGTCGCTGCCACCGGAGCATTGATGAATGCCTCTAGTGTACTATCCAAAGATCAATTGGACCGGTATGAAAAAGCTAAATCAACTTTTGATAAACCCGTACTAATCGCAACGCAGGCGGAGGCAACTGAACGCGAAAAGACAAAATCAAAAGGAAAAAAGACATGGGAGTTTCATGCCGATAATGTTCGTGACTTCGCCTTTGCATCATCCCGCAAATTTATTTGGGATGCACAAGCCGTAAAGTTGGGTGAAAAAACACCATTGGCAATGTCGTTCTATCCCAAAGAGGGCAACCCCTTATGGGAACAAGAATCTACCAAGGCTGTGAAAAACTGCTTGGAAATTTATTCCAAGTACACCATCGATTATCCTTATCCGGTGGCCCAGTCAATCAACACCGCTTCCATAGGCATGGAGTACCCAATGATTTGTTTCAATGGAGGCCGACCGAATAAAGACGGAGTAACTGATCCTCAAACATGGTCATCAACAGTCGCTGTTATTATTCATGAAGTTGGTCACAATTATTTTCCGATGATCATCAACAACGATGAACGCCAGTGGACCTGGATGGATGAAGGGATCAATTCGTTTGTACAATACCGAACCGAAGTGGAACGCTACGAAAATTTTCCGCATTGGTGGGGTACCGGTAAAAGCATTGCGCCTTTTATGATTGGCGACAAAAGCATACAACGTCCGGTGATGACGAATTCGGAGCAAGTTGTTGCGTTTGGATCTGAACAATATGCAAAGGTGGCAACCAGTATGAGCATCCTTCGTGAAACCGTTATGGGGCCAGAGTTATTTGATAAGGCATTTAAGGAATACGCACAGCGTTGGGCGTTCAAACATCCTAATCCTGCCGATTTTTTCCGAACAATGGAAGACGCTTCAGCCGTGGATCTTGATTGGTATTGGAGGGGTTGGTTCTACTCCACAGATCACGTGGACTTTGAATTAGCTAATGTGAAATGGTTTCAAGTAAAAACAGAGCAGACCAATTTGGAGAAGAAGTCTGTGACAGCAAAAAAAGGAGACTTGTCTACCAATGCTTCAAAAAGCAACACTGATTTCAGTGCTGGGCCCCAGGAATTCACGATGATAAATACTCCAGACAATAACTATGGCGAATTTAAAAGCCGCATAGATGATAAGGCTGTTCGTCAAAAACTTGAGGGAAAAAATATATACGAGATCACACTGAAAAACAAAGGTGGACTGGTTATGCCTGTAATTATAGAGTGGACATTTAAGGATGGATCTAAGGAGATTGAAAAGATTCCTGTTGAAGTATGGCGTACCAACGAGCGTGAAGTGAAGAAAGTTTTTGTGAAAGAAAAAGAAGTCATCAATGTTGCTATTGATCCTAATCAAGACACGGCAGAAGCTGAATTATCTGACAATAATTTTCCTAAAAAGCCTGTAGATTCAAAATTTGATCAGCTAAAGAAAAATTAATTCAGCCTATTTTTTTGCTGAGTTTGGGATTTCAGGCATCGTCTCCTGAAAGGGACAATGTGCTAATACTAAACTTATAAACTCATCATCCACTCCAGAGACGATTAAATATAATTTTATTGCATTGCAAATAATTTCATAGCGCGGTCTATATCAACGTTGCCACCGGAAAGAATAATGCCAACTTTTTTTCCTATGAACATATTCTTTTCTTTTAGCACGGCAGCAAATGGTACAGCACAAGAAGGTTCAATGATTACTTTTAATCGTTCCCAGATTAAACGCATAGCTGTAATAATTTGAGAATCGGTGACAGTGATGATTTCCTGAACATTTTCTTTAATGATGGGAAACGTTTTATCGCCAAGAGTAGTGAGCAACCCATCTGCTACAGAATCAGATTGCGCCTCCTCAATTTTTCCTGTTTGCATCGACCGATAAGCATCATCAGATCCGGCAGGTTCACCTGCAATAACTTTAGTGCCTGGTGAAAAATATTTCGAGGCGAGGGCAGTCCCGCTTAATAACCCACCACCACCAACAGGAGCAAGAATAAAATCAAGGCTTCTTACTTCCTCAAACAGCTCTTTTGCAACAGTTGCTTGTCCAGCAATAACATCGTAATTATTAAAGGGATGAATTTCTGTTGCGCCTGTCTTTCTTATTACATCCGCTAACGTTGACTCACGTGCCGACAATGTTGGTTCACACTCAAATATCTCCCCGCCAAATGCCCGAACGCCATTCTTTTTTATTTCTGGTGAAGTACGCGGCATTACAATATAAGATTTTACGCCCATGAGTTTTGCTGCCCGCGCAAGTGCCTGTGCATGGTTTCCCGAAGAATGAGTAGCTACACCATTTGCCAGGTCCTCTTTTGACAGCGACAGAACTGCATTCATTGCGCCTCTAGCTTTAAAGGCACCTATCTTTTGAAAGTTTTCACATTTAAAAAAAATGGAACTGCCCGTCAGGTTATTTATGCTTGAGCTGGAAAGCACAGGAGTGTGATGGATGTAAGGCTTGATGCGTTCATGCGCTTGATCAATATCTGATTTTGTTGGAACTGTATTCATGTATTTGTCTTGTTTTTTTTCGCACTATATCATATGTTCTTAATCCATTTTATTTTTTCATTAATAGACTTCCTTCTACCCTCTGGCAATGTACCTTTCGGGATTCCAATATTCAAAAAGCCTAATAACTTATCCGCTTTACCCAATCCAAAAAAATCTTTAGCCTCTTCAAAATTGGTGACACCACCAGTGCTGAGGTAGCAGCCAATTCCATTTGCCGTTGCGGTGAGGTACATATTTTCGATTGCGCAAAACACAGCTCCTATCTCTTCAACCTCTGGTACACTTTTTTTTTCATCACGTTTCATTCCTACCGCAATAATATGAGAAGATTCCATGGGCTTTATCAATAGATTCTGATAACGCTCTTCCTTAAAGGTACCGTTGTCCGTTGTTACTTTTTTGTAACAGGCTGCCTGAAAGGCTGCAAGCTTCCTTAAGCCATCATCAGAAAATACAACAAAGCGCCAGGGCTCAGTCAACTTGTGTGTAGGAGCCCAATTGGCATTTTCCAACATTTGTTGCACAATGGCATCATCTACTCGTTCTCCGGAATAGTCCTTTGGGAAAACAGATCTTCTGGCTTTAATCAATTGATTGAATACTTCTGCATCAAATTTCATGGCCTTTGATTTTTGCTAATTTACCCGCAAAATGCTCTACTCGTAGGCAATATGTTTAATTATTACTTGCTATGACGTACTGAAATAAATTTCTGGCTGCCTCTCGATGATTCAAACCATCCTAGCATCAATTTTATTCCAATTCTTTTTTGCTAATTTAACTTTTCATTCTAGTCTATGCGCTTTATTATTCTCCTGCTATTGGTCGCTTCGTGTGCACCTATCTACGCCCCAACAACTCGTAACGCGCCATTATTCAGAGGAGCTGGTGAATTTCAAGCTTCGGGGTATCTCACTACTGGGCTGGATTTTCAGGCAGCAAGCGAAGTATATTTTGATTACGTGCCACTTCAGTTTGCAATAAGGGATTCAGCTAAAGGCTGGAGGTAGTCTGCGTTCGCGTGTCTATTAAACCCAAACTTGGCCTCTTCGATCTTACCATGATTGTGGTGAGTTTAGTAATAGGCATGGGCATTTTTAGAACCCCAGTAGAAGTAGCTCAAAAAGCGCAGTACCCCTCTATCTTTTTTGCGGCCTGGATTATTGGAGCAATAGTAAGTCTTTTTGGAGCGCTTACGTTTGCTGAGATTGGCTCTCGTTATCCTGTCGCTGGTGGTTTTTATAGAATATTTTCACATTGCTATCATCCCGCGTTTGCATTCATGGTCAACTGGATGACGGTGATTTCAAATGCCGCCTCTACCGCCATCGTGGCTATTATTGGGGCTGAATATATCAACCCCGTTTTACTCCCGCAGTTTGATCATGATACAGGAGTAAAGATCACTACCATTTCTGCAGTTTTGATTTTATATCTGATCAACCTTTTAGGAATAAAAATGAGTGCACGGGCTCTCAATATTTTAATGATAATTAAAATTGGTTTGATCGCACTTTTAATTTCTTCCATCTTCTTTGCTCCTCCTGCACCAGCGAGTACCACTGTACTTCCTACCATGACTACCAACGAAATGTTAAAAGCTTTTTGGCTTTGCTTTGTGCCTGTTTTTTTTACTTATGGAGGCTATCAGCAAACCATGAATTTTGGAAGTGATGTGCCCAATGCCAGCAGGACAATGCCTCGAGCAATAGGATATGGCATTGCAATCATTTTGACGCTGTACATACTCATAAATTTTACCTACTTCCGGGTCCTTGGCTTCGAAGGGCTACAAAGCTCTACTACGTTGGCATCCGATGTCGCAGGAAAAGTACTTGGCGACTACGCATTCAAAGTGATTGCAGTTATTATGTTTTTGTCGGTAATGGCCTATGTAAATGCATCAATCATGTCCAATCCAAGAGTGTATTACGCAATGGCAGAAGACAAAGTACTGCCTGCCATTTTCAAAAAAGTGAACGAGCGAACACAAGTGCAAGAGTTTGCTGTTACTTTTTTCGTGGGCTTTATGATACTGACACTGTTTCTTTCTTCATCCTTCAGCAAAGTGCTGAACTATGTAATGTTTTTTGATAGCATTGCGTTGGTAAGTGCATCCGCTGCTTTGTTTGTATTGCGCTATCGTGCTAAGAAAACCGGAGAGCCGGCAGGGATTTACAAAATGAAAGGTTATCCCTATTTGCCTGCCATTTTTATAATCGTATACTCCCTTGTTAATATCAGTATATTAGTTTCCAATCCACAAGCTTCTGCTATTGGATTTATTTTATTTGTCTCTGGATTACCTTTATACTGGGTGTTAAAGAAACTTATCGCCCGATGATAAAGGAACCGTTAAAACTTAACGATTACAAATATTGGCTTGTCAGCTCAACGGACAGCTTAGGACATTTTAAATTAGAAATATGGATATCTCCTACATTTTAAACGAACTTGGTGAAGAACGAGAAAATTATTTCAATGCCATCGCACCACCCATTATTCAAAGCAGCAATTTTGCATTTAAAAATGTAGCTGACTTCCGTAAAGGACTTTCCGATGAATACTATTCAACACTTTATTCTCGAGGCAACAATCCAACAGTTGATATTCTTCGAAAAAAACTGGCAGCGCTGGATGAAGCAGAAGATGCACTGGTATTTGGGAGTGGTATTGCTTCAATTAGCATTCCAATCCTTTCTATATTAAAACAAGGCGATCACGTTGTAAGCGTAGCAAAGCCATACAGCTGGACGATAAAACTTTTTGAAAAGGTTCTTCCAAAATTTGGTATCACGACCACATTCATTGACGGAACAAAAATTGAAAATTTTAAAAATGCCGTTCAGCCTAATACAAAACTTATTTACCTGGAGTCTCCCAATACATTTACCTACGAATTGCAAGATCTCGAGGCGGTTTCAACATTTGCGAAAAGCCAGCGCATTGTAACTATGATCGACAATAGTTATTCAAGCCCATTGTATCAGCAACCGTATAAGTTAGGAATAGACCTTGTCGCTCAGTCCGCTACAAAATTTATTGGTGGACATAGCGATGTAGTTGCTGGGGTGGTGACAGGATCAAAAACAATGATAAAAAAAATATTTGATGCAGAATTTCTAAATATTGGTGGAAACATCTCTCCTATGAATGCCTGGCTGCTCATCCGTGGCTTACGGACGCTGCCCTTACGGCAAGAACGAATCTGCAGCACCACAAAAACAGTTGTGGGTTTTCTAGCAAGTCATCCCAAAGTAGAAAAAGTCCTGTTCCCATTTCATCCATCCTTTCCGCAATATGAGCTTGCTAAAAAACAAATGAAGAATGCTGGAGGATTATTCAGCATTGTTCTAAAAGAAAAATCATTCGATGGAATAGAGAAGTTTTGCAACTCATTAAGACATTTTTTTCTTGCCGTTTCCTGGGGTGGTCATGAATCATTGGCGATCCCTGCTTTAGTGGGGATTAAAAAAGAGGATTTTGACTCAGAGAATATTGGCCACCGGGTGATTAGGTTATACGTTGGCTTAGAAGAACCAGATTATCTCATCGCGGATC
>JAENVX010000488.1 GCA_016650355.1 Bacteroidia bacterium
AATCGTCAAATAATTCCCAGAGTCTTTCAGCTACATTCTTCTCAATAAGGTCATCTTTGATCTCAGCAAACAAACCATCCAAGGACTCATAGGCGTTCACTCGACGAAAATATGCCAGATGGGCGATTTGAGCATCAAAATCTCTCGATTGACAGGTCCCTAATTTTAGATGTTGCTTGGTTTCCTTGAAAAATACTTCAATGCTCCAACGTACGCTATAAATCTCCAACATGCTCAATAAACTGAGGGATGTGTCGGTCGATAGAAACAACCTCCATTTTTTCTGATAAGGGAAACGGCAAAAATAAAGTTTGACTAGCCCGATGCCTTCATAATTAACAACGGCTTCGAAGTAACGGGTATTTCGCTTACGACAGCGTTTTTCTTGACCTTCGCTTTTAAGAAGTTTCTGTAATTGATTGGCATTGAGAGCATCCCCTTTGTAGAGATACTTACGACCATCTTTACGTATCCCACAAATTAAATGCATCGATTTTTTGTCTAATTCACGAACCGTTTCAATAAACTCGTGGCTACTGAACCAGCTGTCAACCAGTACATATTTAGCCCGTAATCCCTGTTTTACTGCGCGTTTCAGCATATTAAGTCCATTCGTAATTTTGCTAACATGGCATTCCCGGATACGTTTCGCGCCTGAAGATCTTGGATCTCTCAGTTTTTTGAACTGTTCTTTACGGTGGCGGGCCTTCTTTAGGGCCTTTTCTGCTTGAAGGGTAAAGTCCAACGGCTTGAAGATTTTACCGTCGAATAAGCCAAGGGTTAGATTTTTGAAGCCTAGCTTGCTACCTTTTCTCCCTGCAACGTGGTCAAATACCATGCTAATCTGTTCCATTCTTCGACCTGTCTTGGCGATAGTCGTGTCATCTAGAATAAAAGCGGACTTGTCATCCACTTCGTTCGTAGCATTCACCAATCGTTGAAACTGTTTGGCCATAACGAGGAGTAAGGGCTCTCCATGGCATTTTTTCATTATCTTTCAGGCGATAGATGCAACTTTGTTTCATAGTGGTAACCTTTTGAAAGTCGCTTTTGTATAAAGCGTGGACACTTTTTAGTAACATTAGAGGAAACATCAACATGAGCGTGAGGATTTCCGTAGCACTGTAGCCATCTTGTTTCTGGAAGCCAACTTGCCAGCAAAGTGTTTTAAGCTTGAAGGTCTTCATAACTTCACATATAATGTTATTAATCGAATAATCATGACTTTGGAGCACGTTTTCAATTTCTTTGACAGGTTTCCGCATGATAACACCTCATTCTTGGTTGATTTGGATTGACATCTTATTATACCAAAAACGTTGTGTTCATGCGGATTTTTTCTGTTTTTTTGTCTTCTTTTAGGTCGAAAAGTTAGCTGTTTCATGGGTGCAAAACTTCAGAAGTATATTGATTTATAAGGCTTACTTTAAAGGTTAAATCCAAACCAATTTTAAAAAGAATGTCCGCTATATGGGTCTCAGTTCATTTTGATATGCTGGTGCTTTAATAGCAATAGGTAAAGCTTTGATATGATCTCCACTTTTTGCCGGCTAAGTCGGAGGGATTGCT
>JAENVX010000489.1 GCA_016650355.1 Bacteroidia bacterium
AAATTAAAGTGGCCATTCTATATGGCGGGCGTTCTGTTGAGCATGGTGTTTCTATTAACTCTGCGCGCAACATTGTTGAGTATCTAGATAAAAATAAGTTTGAGCCTCTCCTTATCGGTATTTCTACAGCTGGCGTGTGGCACAAAAATTCCACGGTTAACAAAGACATTGAAGCTGGTGAAAGAATTAATCTCCAACTAAATCCTCAAAAGGCTGGTTTTATTTCACAGCAGGGAATAGTTTACAGAGCAGATGTTGTTTTTCCTGTTCTGCACGGTACAGATGGCGAAGATGGTAGCATCCAAGGTCTATTGCAAGCCATGAGTATGCCTATGGTGGGCACAGGAGTGTTGGGCTCGGCCATGTCAATGAATAAATTTGTAGCCAAAAAAATATTACAGGAGGCGGGATTGCCTGTTGCAAAATTCCTTTGTTATTATTTTGAAGATCGAGAACAAATAAATGTGAAAAATATAAGCTCCAAACTTGGCCTTCCATTCATGATTAAATCAGCTAGCCTTGGTTCATCTGTCGGTGTATCCAAAGTAAACGATAAAGCTGATCTTAAAAAAGCAGTTGACGAAGCATTTAAATACGATGATTGCTTGCTTGCAGAAGAATACATAAAAGGAAGGGAGATTGAATGCGCTATTCTAGGTAACAATCCTCCGCAAGCTTCATTTCCAGGAGAAATTATCATCAACAGTAAATACGAGTTTTATACTTTTGACGCAAAATATGTTGATGGAGAAGCCGTGAAAATTGATGTTCCGGCAAAACTTGACAAGGAAATAATCGAAACGATTCGTCAATATTCATTAAAAGCATATCAGGCACTAAAGTGCGAGGATTTTTCACGAGTTGATTTATTTCTGGCCGATGATGGTAGAGTATTCGTAAACGAAATAAATACTATTC
Organism: Bacteroidia bacterium; assembly: GCA_016650355.1. Taxonomy (GTDB): domain Bacteria; phylum Bacteroidota; class Bacteroidia; order Cytophagales; family Cyclobacteriaceae; genus ELB16-189. Next base: position 919 of record JAENVX010000489.1, read on the forward strand.
CCGGATTTACTAACTCAAGTATGTTTCCTATGATGTGGAAAGAGCGCGGTCTTTCATTTACAGATCTGATCACGAAATTGATTGAGCTTTCGCTCGAGCGCACAAAACGCTCGGCACGCATCCAAAAGGATTTTCAATCAGCATTAAAGTTCTAATAGAAATGAAGAAAAAATCTCTTTTTCGAGATAACACGTTGCTCTCTATATTGAGTGCTCTTGCGATTGTCTTTAGTATCCTTTTGATAATTGCTATTTCTTATTTTTATATTTATTTGCCCAATTACACAAACCATGGCGAGTCAGTTATAGTACCTGAATTAAATGGAATAAAAATAGAAGAGCTTGATTCTTTTCTAGTAAACCACAAATTGCGTTATGAGCTAAATGACTCTGCTTATTCAGGTGATTTTCCTCCTCTTACCGTAGTCAGGCAATTTCCTAAGCCTGGATCTTACGTAAAAGAAGATCGTAAAATTTATATTTCCATCAATCGCGTTTCCCCTCCCACTGTTCCGATTCCGGATCTTGTGGATCGATCTCGCATAAACGCGGAAGTGGTTTTAAAGAGTAATGAGCTCATTCGGGGAAGAATCCTTTATGAGCCCAGTCCTTTTCTAAACCTGGTTAAAGAACTCAGATACCAAGGCAAACCAATTGAAGTAGGTGTGCGTGTTCCTAAAGGTTCTGTGATTGATATAGTCATTGGTGACGGGAATGGATCTGCAGACTTTACCATGGGAAACCTTATTGGCGATGCCTACGAACAAGCCTTGTACAAAATTAATGGCTGGAACCTTCACCTTGGCGATGTGGAAATTCCGGAAGGAGTTGATACTACTGGTGTCATTCCTTTCGTTTACAAACAGATTCCTTTGGTCGGAGATTCCGTGCGGGTTGGAGACCCTGTAACACTTTGGCTCGCACCTAAAGGGTATGTAGAACCCGAAGAGGAAATTGATGAAGATAATCAGTGATAAAACTTACGAATTGAGTATCAATCGATCACTTTGAATATTAAACTCAATTAATTAAAATATTTTTATTCGAAACGTGCATCGTACCCTGCCTTTCCTATTTTTCTTACTGTTGACTGGCAAGTCATTTGCTCAACTTCAAATTTTTTCTCTACCCAAGAC
>JAENVX010000490.1 GCA_016650355.1 Bacteroidia bacterium
CTGATTGCATCATGCCACCGTTATAAGGATTAAGGGGATCGGCAGTACCATTTACGATCATAATTGGAATAGCCACTTTAGCTTCAATGCAATCGAAGTTATCAGTATCTGGCAAATTTGCGATGAGTGCTGTAACGGCTCTAAACTTTCCGGGCATGGTCATAGCCAGTTTGTAACACATGTGTCCACCGCCAGAAGTTCCAACAGCAAACACTTTTTGGTCGTTGATGTTATATTTTGATTTGAAGTATTGAATCATCGCATTGAAAAAGGCGGCCTCATCAACGTCTTCCAGATTGGCTTGTGAGTTGGCAGACTTCCGGCATTCGTTCCAATATTTTTTGTATCCATCCGGATAAACCAACCAAACATTTTCTGTTGCTACAAGTTCAGTAAGTTTTGTTGTTCTGCTTTGCATGTTCATTCCGCTCCCACCAGATCCATGCAAGATGAAAACTAAGCTGCCATTCGCTTTGATGTTTGATGGCTTGCTAAAATGGAAGCTTCTATAGTTCCCATCCACAAGTAAAGAGTCGCTTGTGATTTGAGCAAACAGCTTGTCTGAGAAACAAACAAGTGTGAGCAAGAGTAGCGTATAGAATTTTTTCATGAGAACAAGGTAACGAAAGTGAAAGAATTTTTTGAGATCTGCAATAGTTGTGATTTCTGCGTATGATTGCGACATTTAACCGCGTTCAACATAGGAATTAGTAGTGGAAAAATTAAGTAAAAAAGGACAAAAATGAAATATGACAATTACGCGATTCTGCTTGGCTGCATTTTTATTTTGTTTTTAGCTGTAACTGTCTCCTGCACAAATCAAAGCAGGCAGACGAGTGTTGCAATTCAAGGTGATCAATTCTATATTAATGGAGAGTTGACGTACAAAGGGAGACAATGGCAAGGAAATAAAATTGAGGGGCTCCTGTTCAATTCACGAATGGTGCAGGGAATATTTGATGATTTGAATCCTGAAACAAGAAGTCGCTTTAAATACCCTGACACGCAAGTGTGGGATGCTAATAGAAACACAAATGAATTTGTTGTGGCGATGAAAGAATGGCGCGATAATGGATTACTCGCCTTTACACTTAATATGCAAGGCGGTAGTCCGTTAGGGTATGGAAATCAAGGTTGGGTTAACTCTGCGTTTGATAAAAACGGAAACCTACTGCCCGACTATATGGATCGACTTGGCCGCATCTTAAATAAAGCTGACGACCTGGGTATGGTTGTTATATTAGGATATTTTTACTTTGGTCAGGATCAGGTATTAAAAAATGAAGAGGCAGTTGTTAACGCTGTAGATAAAGCCACTCAATGGATTTTGGATCGTGGTTACAGAAATGTTCTTGTCGAAATAAATAACGAATGTAATATTCAGTACGACCATGAAATCCTGCAACCACATCGTGTGCATGAATTAATAGATCGGGTAAAGAATATAAAAAAAGATGGATACCATCTACTCGTAAGCACAAGTTATGGGGGAGGAACCATTCCTTTGCCAAATGTTGTGAAGGTAGCGGACTACCTCTTGTTACATGGCAATGGACTGAAAAATTCTTCGCGCATTTCCAAATTAGTGGAAGACACCCGCAGTGTTGATGGGTATAAGCCAACACCCATAGTCTTTAATGAGGATGATCACTTTAATTTTGAATCTGATACCAGCAATTTTGTTACTGCTGTTCGCTCCTATTCTTCCTGGGGTTATTTTGATTACCGGATGAAAGACGAAGGGTTTGAGGAAGGTTATCAAAGCGTTCCGGTTGACTGGGGAATTAATTCTGATAGAAAAAAAGGATTCTTTAAAAAGTGCAGAGAGATAGCGGTAGATTAAATTAGACTGCTTTGTATCTGATGGCGTTTCTCAACGTAGTAATATTTATTTTTCTTTGCATGCTTCACTTCTATTGGCTGTTTGGAGGTAGATGGGGAATGGATTTTGCTGTCCCCACCAAAGAAAAATCAGCAGACAAACTTTTTAAGCCATCTGCAATATCCACGCTAGTCGTTGCAGTGGGCTTTTTATGTTTTGCTTTTGTTGCCATTGGAGATACAGGAATTTTTTCGGATTGGATCGAGC
>JAENVX010000491.1 GCA_016650355.1 Bacteroidia bacterium
GCACCCGCAACTCAAGTTGCAGTTGGCGCGGGACTTGGATATAACATTCCCTGTACGCTTGTTAACAAAGTGTGTGCTTCAGGGATGAAGGCGATTATGCTTGGCGCGCAATCCATTATGCTCGGACACAATGATACTGTAGTTGCGGGTGGAGCAGAAAGCATGTCCAATATTCCATATTATTTAATGAAAGCTCGTTACGGCTACAAGTACGGAAATGGTGAATTGATTGATGGGTTAAGTCATGATGGGCTTACGGATATTTATAACCATTGCGCCATGGGCGTGTGTTCCGATAACACCGCAAAGGAAATGAATATCAGCAGGCAAGATCAAGATGACTATGCCATCAATTCCTATAAGCGGTCGGCAGCATCATGGGCTGCGGGAAAGTTTAAAGACGAAATAATTCCTGTAGAAATTAAAGGCAAAAAAGGAGACATTACTTTATTTTCCGAAGACGAAGAATTCAAGAGTGTAAATTTTGATAAGATACCAGGACTAAAACCTGTATTCACTAAAGAAGGCACTGCGACTGCCGCCAATTCATCTACTATCAATGATGGAGCTGCTGCCGTTATTTTAATGAGCAAAGAAAAAGCGAAGGAACTTGGCCTATCGCCTATCGCCAAAATACTTGGCTTCGCAGATGCTGCCCAAGATCCCATGTGGTTCACCACCACTCCTTCCATTGCCATACCTAAAGCAATGAAGCTGGCGGGTGTTGACAAAAAAGATGTTGGCTATTATGAAATAAACGAAGCCTTTTCGGCTGTTGCCATCGCTAATAATTTAAAACTTGGATTAGATCCTGAAAAAGTAAATGTAAATGGTGGTGCAGTTGCCCTCGGGCATCCATTAGGCGCATCCGGTGCGCGAATCACCATCACACTTGCCAACATTCTGAAACAAAACAATGCAACAATTGGCGTTGCCGGAATTTGTAACGGTGGTGGCGGGGCGTCTGCAATTGTGATCGAACGTGTATAGGTTCCAGGTTTCAAGTTCCAGGTTCCAGGTTTCAAGTTCCAGGTTCCAGGTTTCAAGTTCCAGGTTCCAGGTTTCAAGTTTCAGATTTTAGGCTTAGAAATTTTCTTGTGCTGCATAAATGGCGAGATTAACTTATCCGAAGTTTGTGTTTCTACCTCGACAGGTGAATTGGTGTGATTAGGTATAACAGGGCAAGATTGGTGGTCTGTGAGGACACAGACCACGGGATAGTATCCGCCATCTGATTTTTTTAGAATGCAACATCATCGCTACTTGAGCGTTTAGATATTATTTGCAATGATGATTCGGATTGTCTTCTTTCTTCTTGTTGTATTCTCCAAAACCTGCTTTGCCCAAAAGGAAGTGAAGACGTTTTACGATACACAAAGGAAGCAACTGCAGGAAGATTATTTTGTTTCAGTACATGATGATGAAACGTTAGAAGGAAAATACAAGCGTTATTTCCCGAATGGTAAACTTGAAATGGAGGGTGACTACCTCGAAGGAAAACGGTCAGGCACTTTCCTGGAATACCACGAAAATGGCTTGCTCTCCCGAAAGATTACCTACGTTAATGGTTTGCGACATGGTGCAGTTGAAATCTATAACGAGGAGGGCAAGCCCATACAAACCGCATTTTATCAAAACAATTTATTGGTTGACTCTGTAAAATCATTTTACGAAAGTGGCAACACCAAAATAGAATCGCACTTTGTAAAAGGAAAACCTGATGGCCTGGTCAGGGAATATTTTCCATCCGGAAAACTTAGAAAAGAAATTACCTACAAGAACAAAAAACCAAATGGTATTACCCGAACTTTCTATGAAGAAGGTGCTATCGAAACAGAAGGTGATTTCAGAGATGGCGTGCTCAGCGGGTATTACAAAACCTATTATTCAAACGGACAATTGGAGACCGTCTCCACCCTGAAGGATGGAGAAAAGATGGGCAACTTTAAAAATTACGACCGTGAAGGTCACCTCCTATTAGAAGGATCATTCATGAATGGACGGTTGCATGGCAACAACATAGCATATTTTGCCGATGGCACTATCCAACATCGATTCCAATATATTGAAGGTGCAAAAACAGGTACCAATCTTGATTATCATCCAAACGGTGAACTTAAAACCCGTGAGGAAGTTTCTATAACCGGAATCGAAACCAAGGAAGAAGGGTTTTCTGATAAAGGCGTACCACTTTATGAAAAGAATTTTCGCAAGCTCAAGGCTAATGGCCGATGGTTATTTTACTTCGAGGATGGCAAAACAACGAAGCTGGTTGAGCGTTACGAGAATGGCAAACTACAGGGCATCCGAACTACTTACTATCCTTCCGGAGAAAAATTATTGGAAGAACCTTATCAACAAAACCAGATCACTGGTCCGGTAAAAAATTATTATGAACATGGAAAGCTTCAATCTGTTTGCGCGTATAAAGGAAGCAGGCAGCACGGACTTTACACCAGCTATCACCTGAACGGGCAACTAAAGGAACAGGGAGAGTACGTGGCCAACCGAAAGCACAAAGAATGGAAAGAGTTTGACGAGAAGGGTAATCTTATCAAAACTTACGTGTTTAAAGCTGGCATTCTTGTAGAGGAAAAGTAGACAAATAAGAACGTACGGAATTTTGTAAATCGTACTACGTTTGTAAATTTGTAGTACAATTATGGAAAAGGCAAAACATTTCACATCCGAAAGCTCTGCTTCTGTTACTACCTCCAAGCATCAAATTATCGTTCCCAAAAATCTTAGGAAAAAATATAACATTAAACCTGGTACCCGAATTATTTTCACCGATAAAGGCAATGGTGAAATTATAATGCGCGCTTTGACAAAAGAATATTTTGAAAGTCTTGCTGGCTGGTTAAACGCGCCTGGTATTCTAGAGGATCTGATAAAGGAAAAAAAGTTCGAAAAAAGCCATGACGAAAAACGTTATCTTCGATAGCTTTGCCCTTATTGCACATTTCAGAAAGGAAGAAGGCTCAGATCAAATTTCCAATCTGCTCTCGGAAATAGCCATCGGAGAAAGAGAGGGATATATTTCCGTGATCAATGTTGGCGAAATCTACTATATGCTTTACCGCAAAGCAGGAAAAGAAAATGCGGAAAAATATTTAACCATTCTCAAGACGCTACCGATCAAAATCATTGATGCCGATTTTAACTCTACCTATCTAGCCTCACAATTAAAATCTAAATTTTCGATCTCTTTCGCTGATGCTTTCGCAGCATCGCTTACCATGGAAAAAAAAGGGACACTCATAACAGGTGATCCTGAATTCAAAGGTTTACGAAAAGAGAAGGATTTTAAAGTGCATTTCATTAATCATGTTTAACTTTGAAATTCTTGAAAAATTCACCTCCAGAAGTTTATCTAAACCACTATGCAGGCCATCAAAGAAACGCATTTCAATTTCAAAGGCCAGACTGGCTTTTACAAGGGTAAAGTGAGAGACGTATACTATTTCGGAGATACCATGGCAATGGTTGCTTCCGATCGTATTTCAGCATTTGATGTGGTATTGCCTCGTGCCATCCCTGATAAAGGAAGAGTACTTAACCAAATTGCAGCTTTTAATCTGCAAGCCACAAAAGACATTGTACCCAATTGGGTTTTGAAAATTCCGGATCCAAATGTGACCATTGGCTTTCAATGCGAACCGTTTCCAGTTGAAATGGTTGTGCGTGGTTATCTTGCCGGCCATGCGGCCCGAGAATATAAAGCTGGCAAAAGAGTGCTCTGCGGAGTACTTCTACCAGATGGCCTGAAGGAGAATGACAAGTTGCCTGCCCCTATCATCACACCAACAACCAAAGCAAAAATTGGGCATGATGAAGACATCTCCCGCGATGAAATTTTGAATCGTGGGCTTGTGTCCGAAGCGGATTATACTGTGTTAGAGGACTATACTTTAAAACTCTATCAAAAAGGAACAGCGCTTGCAGCCAAGCGTGGTTTAATACTGGTAGATACCAAATATGAATTTGGTAAGCATCAAGAAAAAATCTATCTCATAGACGAAGTCCATACGCCCGACTCCTCTCGTTATTTTTATCAGGAAGGGTACCGTGATCGTCAAAATGCAAATGAGCCTCAAAAGCAGTTGTCAAAAGAATTCGTCAGGCAGTGGTTGATTGAAAATGGTTTCCAGGGAAAAGATGGACAAAAGGTTCCTGAAATGACGGATGCCATTGTAACCTCTATTTCGGATCGTTATAAAGAACTTTACCATCAAGTTATGGGTGAACAGCTTGCTTCAATAAATTATAGTAATCTGATGGAACGAATTGAAAGCAGCATCGTTAATTCCATAAATTAAACTACTTTTAGGCCATTATAACTCACTATTCATGAAGTATACTATTGACAAGCAGGAGAAATATAGTCTGATACGCCTACACGAGGAGAAAATGGACTCAAACATCGCTCCAAACCTCAAGTCGGAAATGATCACCCTCCATGCTGAAGGTGTACGCAGCATCATCCTGGATTTGACTGAAGTTAAGTATACTGACTCCTCTGGCCTTAGTGCTCTTTTGGTAGGAAATAGAATCTTGCAGGAAGATGGTGGCATTTTTATTTTGGCCGCCCTCACTGATCATACATTGAAATTGATTAAAATATCACAGCTTGACAGTGTCTTAAATATCCTTCCCACTATTGAGGAGGCAATCGATGCGGTGTTTATGCACGAGATTGAAAGAGACATGAAGGACGGGGAATAATTCAGTTACCGGTAAATTAGGTATTCAGTAATCGGTGACCTACGCAATAGTAATTCGTAGCAAAATTTATCTGACGATTACTGATAACCGCTTACCACTTTAACTACTTCAACATTGCCTTTCAGCGTAACTATTTTGGGCTCCAGTGGTGCACTTCCTGCTTACGGCAGATTTCCATCCGCACAGTATGTCAACATTCAAAACAGGCATTTCCTGATCGATTGCGGAGAAGGCACGCAAATGCAATTGATGCGTTACCAAATTCCTTACCAAAAGATCAGCCATATTTTCATTAGCCACCTTCATGGTGATCACTATCTCGGCTTGATGGGTCTTTTGTTTACGATGCACCTATTACATCGGGAAAATGATTTACATCTTTATGCTCCTAAAGGTCTCGATGAGATAATAACATTACAGCTAAAGCATTCGAACTCTACCCTTCGATTCAATATTGTTTTTCATGATGCGGATACCCTCAACCAAAAATTGATATTTGAAGATGACGCGCTGACAATCGAAACCATTCCATTGATTCATAAGATAAAATGTTGTGGCTTTCTATTCAGGGAAAAACAGAAACCCCATCGGATTGATAAGGGGAAACTACCATCGGAAATTCTACTACAACATATTGTTATTCTAAAGTCAGGAAAAGATATCCATGATGATAAAGGAAACTTATTGTATAAGAACGAAAATTATACGATTCTTCCGCATCACTCCTATTCGTATGCCTACTGTTCCGATACGGCTTACACTGAACAAATAACTGAACAAATACGAGGCGTTGATCTTTTGTACCATGAAGCGACTTTTATGGAACAGGAAAAAGATAAAGCCACTGAAACAAAACACAGCACCGCCAGGCAAGCTGCTGCGCAAGCCAAAAAGGCTGGTGTTGAGAAATTAATCATTGGTCATTTTTCAGCCCGCTATAAAGAATTGCAGCCCCTGCTAGAGGAAGCGCAGTCAATTTTCCCAAAGACAATGCTTGTAATTGAGGGGGAAACGATTGACCTTGACGTATGAATCTTCCTACCCTTGAGCAGAAAAAGAACAGACTTTTTATAATTCTGTGCGGTATTTTTCTGACCAACGCATTGGTTGCTGAAATGATTGGCGTAAAAATATTCTCCGGAGAAAATGCTGTCGGTTTACATCCTGCCAACTTGAATATTCTGGGCTTTACAATGGATTTTAATCTGACTGCTGGCGCTGTTATTTGGCCGGTGGTTTTCATTACATCAGATTTAATAAACGAATATTTTGGGAAGCCTGGAGTGAAGCGGATCAGTTACCTGACTGCCGCCATGATTGCCTATTCATTTGTTGTAATTTTCTTTACCATGAAACTTCCACCAGCACAATGGTGGTTGGATGCCAATCGTACCGATGCAGAGGGGAATTACTTCAACATGGAGTTTGCGTTCAATAAAATTTTCGGGCAAGGTCAACGAATTATTATTGGGTCAATTGCTGCTTTTTTACTAGGTCAACTTGTTGATGTATTCGTCTTTCAGCAATTGCGCAAGATAACGGGAACACGGATGCTGTGGCTGCGTGCAACAGGTTCAACACTAGTGTCGCAATTGATGGATAGTTTTGTCGTTTTGTTTATTGCTTTCTACGGTGTATTCTCCAATAGTCAAATTATTGCCATCGGACTCACCAACTACCTATATAAGTTTGTTGTGGCTATCCTTCTTACTCCACTAATCTATGGTGGACACTTTGTTATTGGTAACTATTTAGGAAAAGAAAATGCCGAAAAGTTATCGGAGGAAGCTGCGAGTAAAAGTGGCTCATTTTTGTAACCTGATTACATTATCCAACACAATTGCTGTGGCAACTGCGGCATTAAGGGATTCAGCTTTTCCAACTCGGGGTATAGATATCCGATGATCAATGAATTGCTCTACTTCTGATGATATTCCGTGCGCTTCATTGCCAATAACGATAAGACCGGTCTTTTCAAAATTTACATGATGAACGTTGTGACCATCGAGAAATGTACCATACAGCGTCACCTTATTTTGTTTCAAGTAAATACTTAACGAAGTATAAAAGATATTCACCCTACAAAAAGATCCCATCGAGGCGCTGATAACTTTGGGGTTATAAAAGTCCGCTGACTGATCGGAGGCAACAATATTCTGAATGCCGTACCAATCTGCTATTCTTATAATGGTGCCCAAATTGCCTGGGTCGCGAATGTTGTCCAGTACTAATCCATACCCAATTGGGGGTACTTCACCCGGCTGGTTTAATTTCATCCGGGCTACAGCCATTGCATCCTGGTTCGTTTGAAACGATCCCAACCCAGACAGATCTTCCGTATTTACTTCGATAATTTCTATTTGGCTTCTAATTTGTTTTCTATTCTCTAATAGGTAAGAAGACGTTCCGATGATTGTAAGGATTTCAAAATCCGATGCCAATAACTCTGAAATGCTTTTTGCGCCTTCTACCACAAAGCATTGCTCCTCAACACGGTATTTCTTTACTTGCAGGGATTTGATGAATTTTGATTTCGCTTTTGCAATCATGTTGGCCTTCTTAAGGAGGAAATATAAATATTTTATACTTGTCTGTGTACTGCCCGTGCTCTTCTCAGGCTGTCTTGCTACAAAATATCTCAAGCAAGACGAAAAACTACTCTACCATCAGTCAATAAAAGTTCCCGCTGGATTTTCAAAAGAAGGTGTATCCAATTTATATGTGAAGGAAGCGAATAGCAAATTCCTTGGCCTCCCCATCAATATACTTGTTTGGATGTACTATAAAGGATTAAAGCGATTTGACCAAGAAGAATTCAAAGCTAAGCGAAAGCAGCGGGAGGAAAAATTTGACAAAAAAATTGCAAAAGCTTCTTCGGCAACTCGAAAGGCTAACATTACCTATCGCAAGCAAAAGAAATTGGATGACATCGATAAAAAAATAAACAACGGAAACAATTTCATGCAATGGGGCGAGCCCGTGGCTTTGTACGAATCTGCTTCAGTTTTAGGTACAGAAAATAAATTAAATATCTACCTGCAGCTGAATGGGTACTTCCAAGGAAGGACAACGAGTAAATCCGTTGAATTTAAAAGAAGAGTTTTTGTCATTTACACCATCATTCCAGGGCCTGCCTATCTCCTTGATACTATTTTATATTCCATACCAGACAGTTTAGTCCTTTCCAAAATAAAAAAAACGGAATCAGAGAGCTTTGTTAAAACCGGAGAACGTTACAGCCAAAATAATCTAAATCAGGAACGGGACAGAATTGATATGGCCTTGAAAGATTTAGGCTATTTTGATTTTAGTAAACAGTATGTCGACTTTGACGTTGATACTACCTACAAAACAAACCATAAAATAGCCTTGCGTATTCATGTTCAAAATCCACCCAGACGAGACTTCCACAAGCAATTTAGAATTGACTCCATTGCCATGACGACAGATGCCAATACCAAAACTTTTGGAGGCATCAAACGTCAGCACGAAGTATTTCATAATATTACGTTTAGTTATTTTAATAAAAACTACAACAAAAAAATACTAAGCCAACGGATCTTTATTGCCAAAGACAGCTTATTTAATCGAACCAAGACTTTTAACACTCAGCGCCAATTGGCTAACCTCGACAACTTCAGATTCGTTAACATTAACTACGACACATCCGGTGGTAAATTTATCGGCAATATTTTTACCAGCCCCCTGGATTTGTATTCGCTCTCAAATGAAATTGGCGTTACTGTAACGCAAGGGTTCCCTGGACCTTACATAAACTTAAGTTTGAAAAAACGGAATCTTTTTAAGGGCTTAGAGATTGGTGAAATAAATGGCAGATTTGGATTTGAAGGGGTTGCCTCCGCCACCGATGAAAACGCTATTTATTCAAGTACAGA
>JAENVX010000492.1 GCA_016650355.1 Bacteroidia bacterium
CAATTAAACAGTTTGGTCATTCGCATCACGTTTTTTAATTCTGAGGTATAAAATTTATCTTAGCTGTTGAGGCCGAGCTAAACTTCACGTATTTATTCTGTGATAAAATAAATGGAGATTGGATTTGTCAAATTTACACCTTTGCCTGATTTTATAGCACCACTTGTACTAAGGACGTACTCTGCTAGGTGGTTCAAAGGGTTTATTTGTGCAACGGTAACAGCATTATCAGAAACACTAACCTCAATTCCAATAGTAGTATAAGTTCCTCCTGATATTAAATTTAGGCTAATAGCTTCTCCAATTGTAGTCGCTGGATCCACTTTAGTATTAAAGGTAATTGTAAAAGGAAGAGTTGTCGAAACATTTGTTGCGCGTTCACCTATACTAATGTCTCTAGTGCCTGATTTCATGTTAACAAATAATAATGGAGGTGGCTCTGTTGTGAATGAAAATGAAGAGGAACTCTTCAAACTTACACCTTTGTTGGATTTTAATGCAGTGCTTATAGTTAGCAAATAGCTAGTATCAAACTCCAAGCTGCTTAATGGTGTTAAAGTAATGATGTTTTCAAAGATTGAAATAGTAAATGCTACAAACGTAGTACCTTTGGCTAGAGCTAAGCTGCTTGTGGTAGCTGTTTCAGGGTCAATTAGTGTACTTACAACAAATTTGATTGATGAATTAATCGGGACATTACCAGTTGAAATTCCGGTATTAAGGTCTAAACTTCCAGCCCTGACACTAATAAGTTGAGGTGTCGGTCCTGGATCATCATTGTTGCAGCACCCAAAAACAAGCAGCAGAATCAAAATTAATGCATATGGGGTCCTAAATGAGTTTTTCATAATTTCACCAATTTTTTATAACCATAATCCAATAACGAATATCTACTCATTGTGTATTCCAATTATGCAAAAACATAAATCGATAACGGGCATTAGCCCCTCACGCTGCCTAGAAGCACCTATAGTTGATCGGTTGGAATTACAATTATAAAGAAGCCGTAACCGGAACAATAAACTTAACATCCGACCACTCGAAAATAATATTGATTCCTCCGTTTACTTCAGCTGTTGAAATAGTGTATTGCTCCACAGCTGAACTGCTGCGCTCAACGGGGACTTTTGTTGTTAGAATATCTAATTCATGATTAGGTTCAAATGCTCCCCACTGTCCGAGCTCAGAGTTTAATACAATTTCGAATTCGGATGGGCCTGGAATTGCATACGCCCTGTACGTGCCCGCTTTCATTGGCAGATTATTGAACAATACATCTTTATTGAATGTGATTTCTGTCGCTTCATTGGCACCAAGTCTCCAATATTTACCATAGGGTTGCAAAGCCTTTTCTTCTTCCGTTCCAAATATTACCCTTCCCCGTACCGATGGCCTGCTGTAAGGAATTGAAACCGTCAATCCGTTAACAGATAGTTCAGTTGTGCCACGAGGGCTAAGTGAACGGTTTCTATAGTTGAGGTATGCAAAAGCAACTCCTAAAATTACTACAAGTGCAACTACGCCAATGATTATTTTTCTTTTCATAATGTGAGGTTATTTGGGTACTAGATTTTTTACAAATTTTTAAAATTCAATACAGTACGCTTTCCATCTCAAATTAGTTCCGTCAAAAAAAAGACCCTTGCGGGCCTCTTCTATTATTTTGTTGGCGAGGTGGAAGATCCGCTTGCTTTTCCTGGTCCGGAAATAGAGTCTCTCATTCCTGTATCGGCTTGAATATTTTGCATTTTATAATAATCCATCACACCTAAATTACCTTTAATAAAAGCTTCTGCTATTGCCTTAGGAATTTCTGCTTCGGCTTGGATCACATTCGCGCGAGCCTCCTGCGCCTTGGCGATCATTTCCTGTTCTAAAGCAACCGCCATTGCTCTGCGCTCTTCAGCTTTCGCCTCAGCAACTTTCAAGTCGGCCGTTGCCTGATCGATCTGTAGTTTCGCACCAATGTTTGCGCCAACGTCTACATCAGCAATATCAATGGATAGAATTTCAAATGCTGTACCCGCATCTAATCCCCTTGAAAGAACAAGTTTTGATATCTTGTCAGGGTTTGCCAACACTTCCTTATGCGATTTAGCCGAACCAATGGACGTTACAATACCTTCTCCTACACGTGCAAGGATTGTTTCTTCCCCTGCACCACCTACTAACTGTGCAAGACTGGCACGCACCGTTACCCGTGCAACAGCTATCAACTGAATGCCATCAGCAGCTACAGCAGCAACACGAGGTGTATTAATAACTTTGGGATTAACTGAAATTTGTACCGCTTCAAATACATCGCGTCCGGCCAAATCAATAGCTGTAGCTTGTTTAAATGTCAAACTTATATTGGCTTTGTCAGCAGAAATTAATGCACGAATCACATTAGGTACATTTCCACCTGCCAGGAAATGCGTTTCCAGATCACTTGGTGTCAACGGGATGCCAGCTTTAGTAGCTGTAATTAATGAGTTGACAATAATGCTTGGTGGTATCTTGCGAAGGCGCATTCCAATAAGCTGTCCAATGCTCACTTTGACTCCTGAAAAAATAGCCGTTATCCACAGCCCGACAGGAACAAAATACATGAACGTGAAGAATCCAACGATTCCAATGAAAACAAAGAAAATAAGTATTATGCCATCCATAGTTTTAAGAAATAGGTTCTACAATAATTTGGTTAGATAAAATTTTTATAATTCGAATGCGCGTTCCGCTATCCACGTAGGCGCCTTGTGTTCTTACTTCAAATGATTTGTTCATTAATTCTGCCTTACCTGAAGGACGTAGCGCAGACATGGCTATGCCCTCTTCACCTTCTTTTAAGCCATCCAACTCACCTTCATTTACTTTACTGTCACTTGATGACTTCAATGAAAACCTTCCCCATAAATTAGATTTAAAGGCCAGGTAAAATAAAACACCCGAAGCAACAGCAGAGCCACCTACTGTAATCCACCCAATTTCTTGCCCGAAATAATTGAAACTCAAATACACACCCACTGCCAGGAAAACAAAGCCAAAAAGCCCCACCAGCGTAGTACCAGGTACAAAAATAATTTCTGCAACCAACAATGCTAAACCAAAAAGTATAAGTGAAATTACGGTCATCCACTCAATCATGGCCTTAAAGCTAATCTATTTAGTTCAGTCATGAGGACATGATTAATACGCCCGAGCAAAAATTACACGTTTTGTCGAGGGTTTACCAGAATAAATGCATTTTCCTTCCTCTGGAGTAGCATTCAATGGTATACATCTTATCGTTGCTTTTGTTTCTTCCTTTATAGCAGTCTCCGATTCGGCCGTGCCATCCCAATGCGCTAAAACAAATCCGCCCTTTTCATCCAGTACTTTTTTAAACTCATCATACGAATCAACTTTTGTTGTTTTTTCGCTTCTGAAATTAAGTGCTTTTTGATAAATGTTGGACTGAATATCATCAAGAAGTTTTGGAATCCCTGTCGCTACATCGTCCATTTTCATCAACTGTTTTTCCTTGGTGTCTCTGCGAGCAACTTCTACAGTGCCGTTTTCTAAATCGCGAGGGCCAATGGCAATGCGTACAGGCACTCCCTTCAATTCCCACTCAGCAAATTTAAATCCCGGCTTTAGGTTATCCCTATTATCGAACTTTATCGTATACCCCAGCTTGCGAAGGGATGATGCAATCTCATCCACTTTAGATGAGATTTTGGTTAATTCATCGTCACTCCTGAAAATCGGGACGATCACCACATGTATAGGTGCTAGCTTTGGAGGCAATACCAAACCATCGTCATCGGAGTGAGCCATTATCAAACCGCCAATCAGGCGCGTACTTACTCCCCATGAAGTTCCCCATACTAATTCGAGCTTCCCTTCTTTAGTCGTAAATTTTACATCAAATGCTTTCGCGAAATTTTGTCCTAAAAAATGTGAAGTTCCAGCCTGTAAAGCTTTGCCATCTTGCATCATCGCTTCAATGCAATAGGTATCGACAGCGCCTGGAAATTTTTCTCCATCTGACTTTTTGCCTTTGATTACCGGCATCGCCATAAAGGTTTCAGCAAACTCTGCGTACACATCCAACATTTGTTCTGTTTCTTTCACCGCCTCAGCTGAAGTAGCATGAGCTGTGTGCCCTTCCTGCCAAAGAAATTCTGCCGTTCTTAGAAAAAGCCTTGTGCGCATTTCCCATCGTACCACATTTGCCCATTGATTAATTAAAAGTGGCAAGTCGCGATACGACTGAATCCATTTTTTATACGTGCTCCAGATAATGGCTTCACTGGTAGGCCTTACGACTAACTCCTCTTCCAA
>JAENVX010000493.1 GCA_016650355.1 Bacteroidia bacterium
ACTTAAAGCACATTCTTACTCCATTTACTTTGATCAAAACTATGTTGGAGAACATTTCTGGCAATTGGATGAATTCTCTACTGTAAGGAATTTTGCTGAGTATGCAGCTAGGGGTCTTCACGTAGTAGGAACCTCTAAAGAAAAGATCACAGAATTAATTATTCAAATCAAAAAGAAAAAAGGATTGGATAAACTAGTATCGTTTCTTCAGATTCTTAATATTCTTGCGAATACAAAAGAATTGAAATGCCTTAGTGTTTCCTCTCAAAATCCATCTTACTCTTCACGCGAGGAAAAAAGAATGAACGAAATTCTTCGATTTACTTTCCGCGAAAGTCATCGTAAAATCTATATTCATGAAGTTGCTGATGTTGCAAACCTGTCCACAGAAGCATTCTGCCGTTACTTCAAAATGAGGACGCGTAAGACTTACACAAATTTTCTGAATGAAGTGCGCATCAGCAATGCCTGTAAATTTATCATACAAAAGGATCTTAGTATTCAAGAAATTTGTTACCAGTCAGGGTTTAGTAACCTTTCAAACTTTAACAGAATTTTTAGGAAAATAACACATAAAACACCTACATCGTATTTACGTTAAAAGAACCAATCCATATGGCACCAGTTGCATTCTTCGTTGTTTTAAACTTTGTATCCTTCCAAGTGAATACAATTACTGAATCTCAACAAGCAAAAGACAAACTAGTAGTAAGTTTTATCAGCATTGGATCTGGTATTGATTACAAAGCACATGAGCGCTTACAATTATTTATTGAGGAATTCCAACAGGAAAATCACGTTCAGCTTAGAGTCAGCATAAAGAATTGGGGCCGTGAAGGGGAAACAGACTTTACGTTCGACCTTGGCAAGCTTTCAAAAAAGCAATGCAAAGCCTTTGTTGAAAGAATCGAGGCAATGTTTGCTAAAAATGATCGGGTAAAAATCTCGCACAGTGATCCGGATTAGCCTCCTTGTAAGAGAGTGTTGATTCTTCTTGCCTTTGGCAGATTTTTTCAATAAACTTTGTTAGTACTTAAATCCTACTGCCATGAATGCAATCGCAAAAATTGAGGGCTGGGGGAATTCTCATCGCCCCGGCTGGTTGGATATTTTTCGAGTCGTTCTGGGTATTTTCATTACCTACAAAGGTTTCAGCTTTCTAAACAACATTGAAACACTGGAGATGAGCATACAAGGCGTGAACATGAGCTTTGTTGGAATTTCAATTGCACACTATGTTGTATTTGCACACGTACTGTGTGGACCGATGATTGCCTTTGGATTGCTGACCCGTATCATGTGCGCTGTTCAATTACCGATCCTCATTGGCGCTGTGATTCTGGTAAATTTTCCTAAAGGCTTTATGTCGGTAGGTAGTCACATGGAACTTGAGGCATCTATCATTACACTGGCAGGCGTAGTTATTTTTATGATTTTTGGCGCTGGAAAGTTTTCTATTGATGAGAAAAGAAGAAAGGAAAAAGAAGCGCTTGGAGCGTAAGTGAAAAGGGTCCCTGAAATAAATTAACCTCTCTTCAATTCAATAACTGTAAGTTCTGGTGGCATCCCTATCCTACCAGGATACCCAAGATAACCAAAGCCTCTATTAACGTACAGATATTGTTCTCCTTCCTGATAAAGACCAGCCCATTGTTTGTAAGCATATTGAGAGGGGCTCCATTTAAATCCTCCTATCTCAACACCAAATTGAAACCCATGCGTGTGACCAGCTAACATCAAATCAACGTCAGGATATAATTTTCGAACCTCTTCATCCCAATGACTTGGGTCATGAGAAAGTAGAAGTTTAACAGGGGCATCCTCCGTGCCGGAATAGGCTTCTTTCATTTTTCCATACTTAGGAAATCTTCCCATTCCCCAGTTTTCAATTCCAATAATGGCAATCTTATCACCGCCTTGCTCCAACATCCGGTGTTCATTCATGAGTATGTCATACCCCATGTATCTATGAGCAGCCAACAAATCCTGAAAATTCTTTTGCTTTACTTCCTGACTGGACCATGCTTTATAATTTCCATAGTCATGATTTCCGGTAACGGAAAAAACACCAAGAGGTGCTTTGAGCTTATTAAAAATTTCGGTATACTCTTTTACTTCACTGGATTCATTATTCACTAGATCTCCAGTAAAGAAAAGCACGTCAGGTTTTTCGCTCATCATCATTTCAACTCCACCCTTTACTGCAGTTTTATTGAAGAAACTTCCGGAGTGAATATCTGACACCTGGCCTATTCTCATGCCATCAAATGATTTTGGAAGATTCGACATCTTAATCGTTACCCGTTTCACACGATAATCATGCGCTCCTGAAATTACGCCATAGGCCATTGCACCAAAGGGAATGGTAGTGGCCACAAGGGCGGCCTGCGACAGAAATTCGGAACGAGAAATAATTTCTCCAGCTGATTTATCTTCTGAATTTTTTTGAAAAAGGTGAACAAACCATTTTACACCTCGCTGAATATCATCAACAAATAAGAAAAGCAATCCAAAAAACTTAGAAAAGTAAATACCAACTAACCATGTTAGCACCCATGTTCGAAAATTGGCACTGTACTTATAAGGATCATCAAATGCCCACCACAAAAGAGCTGCAAAACTTAGGAAGGTAGGAACCCAGAACCCATATCGAACAACGTTCCTCCATAATGGTGTCCATTTTTTACTTGCAGCAAGTATTCCCTGGAAGAAGTAATAATCCAGCAACAAGAAAATAACTCCAAAAAAGATTAATGTCATAATTCTGGCACGCATATAAAAAGTTCGTCTAACGTGATTGAATAGACGACCTCGATCAATTTTTAGTTTAAAGCAACTGTTCCTTCAGTCGACTCCTCTGAGCTTACGGAATGTTTGAAAACGCCTTCCTTAAATTTAACTCTCAGCAAATAAAGCACCGGCACGACAAGGAGGGTAATGAATGTACCAAAAATAATCCCAAATATCATCGTCCAGGATAACGGTCCCCAAAAGGCAACATTATCTCCGCCAAAGAATATATGTGGATTAAGATCTGTAAACAGAGTTACAAAGTCGATATTCAAACCAACGGCAAGTGGTATCAACCCTAACGTTGCAGCCATCGCGGTGAGCAAAACAGGAGTCATACGAGTTTTGGAAGCTTCAACAATCGCAGGCTTTAGGTCCATACCTTGAGAAATCAGCAAATCGGTAAACTCAACTAATAATATACCATTTCGAACAACTATGCCACAAAGAGCCATAATACCCATGCCTGTCATTACGAT
>JAENVX010000494.1 GCA_016650355.1 Bacteroidia bacterium
TATTCTCTTGATGCCCTTCGTGGTTTTGATATGATTTGGATAATGGGGGCAGAGGAAATTGTTCATGGTATGGCGAAAGTGACAGGGTCACATTTCTGGGAAGGATTCGCCACACAAATGACACATCCGGATTGGAATGGCTTTCATTTTTATGATCTGATCTTTCCATTGTTTCTGTTCATGGCGGGCGTTGCCACTCCTTACTCGGTGGGTCGTGAATTAGAAAAAGGAAAAGCTAAGCAACAACTTCTGCTCCGGGTCATCAGAAGGGGACTGGTGCTGGTGCTACTTGGGGTTATTTACAACAATGGCCTTGAACTTCGTCCTATCTCTGAACTACGCCTTCCCAGTGTATTGGGAAGAATTGGACTGGCATACATGTTTGCCAACATAATATATTTATATACCACTCAGCGCAGTCAAATCATTTGGTTTTTCTCTTTGCTGTTTGGGTATTGGTTTTTGTTAATGTTTAGTTCTGCACCTGGCTATCCAATGGGAGACCTCACTATGGAGGGCAACTTTGCATCTTACCTTGATCGTTTGATTGTACCCGGTAAATTCTATTTAGGCATCCACGATCCCGAAGGGTTAATCTCCACAATTCCAGCAATTGGTACCGGCCTGTTAGGAATTTACGCAGGAAATTTTCTGAAGAACAATCCTATCACCATGGAGCGAAAAGCATTACAGCTACTGGTAATTGGTATAATCTTTCTTATTGCAGCTCAGGTTTGGAACCTCGTTTTTCCAATCAATAAAAATCTTTGGACAAGTTCTTTCGTACTTCAGACCGGTGGGTGGAGTCTTATCCTTCTCGCCATTTTCTATTACATCATAGACGTGAAAGGATATAAACGATGGGCATTTTTCTTTAGCGTCATTGGCATGAATTCCATTTTGATCTATATGTCCGACAGTTTTATTAATTGGAGGTACACCACTACAGCTATTTTTCAGTGGCTAAGCCAATTGGTTGGCGATCCATACAATCTGGTTGTGATGGCAATCTGTTTTGTCATGGTCAAATGGACCTTTCTATATGTATTGTATAAGAAAGATATCTTTTTACGTGTATAACAATTTTTTATAAAATTTAATACCACCAAAAGCCTTCGTGCTTGAGTTTAGTATCTTACTTTTTTGCTAAAAATGTACACCTACATACACAACGAGATTGTTCCTGCTGAAAAAGCATTTCTTCACGTACGCGATCTTTCCATTCAACGAGGGTATGGTGTTTTTGATTTCTTCAAAATAAAGGACGGTCATCCTTATTTTCTAAACGACTATCTGGAACGATTCTATCACTCGGCCAAAGTCATGCACCTTTCTGTGCCGCAACCCCCCGATGCGCTGAAATCCATTATTTGCCAACTAATTGAAAAAAATAACATAGCGGAATCCGGTATAAAAATAATTCTCACCGGAGGTTATTCAGAAGATGGTTATCTCCCTTCAGATCCGAATTTGATCATCACTCAACATTCGCTTATTCTTCCCAGTGAAGAGGTAGTCAACAAGGGTGTTAAGATTATAACGCAAGATTATGTACGAGACTTGCCTACAGCCAAGACCATCAACTATTCCATGGGCATATGGCTGGCAAAAAAAATAAAGGAAGAGCTTGCCTACGATGTGCTGTATCATCAAAACAATGTAGTCTCTGAGTTTCCACGATGCAATTTTTTTATCGTAAGAAAAGACGACACGGTTGTAACGCCTATTGATCGCGTTCTCAACGGCATCACACGGAAAAATATTTTGAAACTAGCAGCCAACAAATACAATGCAGAGGAAGGAATTATCACCCTGGATGATATTTACCATGCGAAAGAAGCATTTCTCACAAGCACCACAAAACGAATTGTTCCTATAGTAGAGATCAACGATACATTCATTAACAATGGAAAGCCGGGGCCGATCAGTCTTTCGTTATTAGCCGGTTTGAAGGCTTTAGAACAACAAGATGTTCGTTTGAATAAACAGTAATCGGGCAAAGTCAAATTGTTGCGCTAACCACCGCGATTCAACACCCAATGCTTATGCAAGATGTAGATTGAGACAAAAAGCATATTTTTGCGCCCGCATGAAAAAAATAATTGAATCAAGGAAACTCTTAGGCGTTGAAAAAACGACCGAACTGAAGGAATTAAAGGCCATTTACAGAAATTTCATGAAGGATTGGCATCCTGACAAATTCCAGGATGATCACGATGCAAAACTGCAAGCTGAGGAGAAAAGCAAGGAATTTATTGAAGCCTATCACTTTCTGGTAAGCGTTGCTCCGGAAACTCATGAGCAGCAGTTGGAGCAGTATACCGAAGTTATTACGTCATCAAAAATGGTTGACTTTCAATACAAAGCCCAGACCCTGGTCGTGAACTTTGCCGATGGCAGCAGTTATGAATACTTCGGGGTACCTAAAAATATCTATGGCAAATTGGTAAATTCAGACACCCCTGATCGTTTTGCCCGTAGACATATCTATCACTCATTTGTTTACAGAAAAGTAAGTAAAGCAGTAGAAGCTTAAGCGCTTAGCTTACCAATCTTCTGTAACCTCTCCTTTAAACTCGAGGTTATCTGTAAAGGCTTGGTCTAATAGGCCAAACATATTGGGTCGACACCAATCTGGTGAAAGGATAGTGGCACTGTTCCGGGTCGAGTATACTGTAAGGTTTTCTTTTTCCGTAATTTTCTTGTAGCCAATATCACCTGTCATTTGTATGGACTTCATGGTTACGCGGTATTTACCATCCTTTATGCCAATGGATACTTTGCCACTATATTTTCCCGATTGCATGATCGGTGGTGTAGCCACCTGGCTGATCCCAAATTTTCTATAATCGACCGTTATTTCATTAATATCAAACTTTACTCCATCTGAACTCAACTCCAGGTTAGATACGCCAGGCAATGTTTTGTAATATTTTTCCATGACCGCTGCAGTAACAGAATCCTTTGAAAAGACCTTCTGATAGAATATTTCCTGTTCGGAAATTTTAAAGCTTCCGTAGGTTACAGTTTGCGCGCTAGCAAAAAGTGTCATTTGCGTCATCAAAATCAACAATACCTTTCCCATAACATTTGCGTTTACATCAAAGATAGTGAAGCTTCATTAATCCATATTTTCTGTCAAAACACAAAAAACTATATCTTCCGAAGCAACCAAATTGGAAGATAATTGCGGAACTTTGCGGAAAATACAATTTTTCCTAAATTTCTGGTCATGAACATAGTAAGAAGCTGGAGAGAACAAAAGATTATGCTTAAAAGGAGATTCCCGATCCTTAGTGATAATGATTTTGTTTCTGAAGACGGGAGTAAAGAGAGTGTCCTAAAAATACTGGAAATAAAACTAAGCAAGACCAGGACGGAACTTGAGTCTTTGCTGGCCGAACTTCAACTCTACTGATTCTACTCGGGTTCTATCAATGAGCCCCAATTACCGGAAACTTTACTTCTTAAGAAGATTCCATCATGAGTATTCCGCACTCCAAAAATCTTATAAGCGAACTAACTTTTACAAGCTCACGCAGCAGTGGGCCAGGTGGGCAAAATGTAAACAAAGTTAATTCCAAAGTCACACTGAAATTCGATGTGATGCACTCGCTTGTTCTAACCAGTGAACAAAAAGAGTTGATTACTAAAAAGCGCTCATCACAGTTATCTAAAGAAGGTGTTCTTTCCATAACGGCCCAGGACAAACGAACGCAACTGCAAAACAAAGAAGAAGTGCTGAGCAAGCTCGATAGACTTCTCACCAAAATCTTCACTCCTAAAAAACCACGTAAAGCAACGAAGCCAAGTAAGGCAGCTAAACACTTGCGGATAAAAGAAAAAAAACAACGTTCTGAGAAAAAACAATGGCGCCAGAAAGTTTAACAATAGCTTAGATTGTATCCACTTCCTTGGCATTTACATTTTAGGCTAATGCTACATCGCGTCTTGATTTTTTAAAATCATACCATACGCGGTATATTTGCGCCCAATTAAAGATAATAAGATCACATGAGGCTCGCACAATTAGCTAGAAAGTTGGTAATACGGCCAACGGTAATAGTAGAATTTCTTATTAATAACAATATTCAGATAGAGGACGGATCAAATACTCGATTAGAGGATGAACATGTGGCCCTTATCATGCAAAAATTTGCTCCTTCGCGAGCAGCAGAAGTAGCAGCAGAACTTGCCGTTGAGAAAGAAATAGAAGTGGAGTCTCCAATTCCAGAAACACACGAAATTGATACCCCGCAAGAACTTGCCGAAAGTAATACTGATATTTCCATCATTGAACCTCAAGTCGAAATAGAATTAATAAAAGCTCCTAAAGTTGAGCTTTCGGGATTGAAGGTCTTAGGGAAAATTGAACTTCCTGAGCCTAAGAAGAAGGATCTTGAAATAGAAACTGAATCAATTGAGAAAGAAGAAACCGCCACTGCCGAACCAGAAAAGAAAGCAAGGCAAGAGAATAGAAAACCTTATCCCAATCGAAAAGAGTCATTCGAACAACGTCCACGAAAAAATCCAATTGCGTTGGAACGCGAACGCGATGCTATTGAAGCTGAGAAAAAGAAACGAACACAGTTAGAACTGGAAAAAGAAAAACGAGCACAACACTATCGTAAAAAAGTAAAAGTTGCGCCACCAACCAAATCATTAAAGCTTGTAAAAGAAGATGTTGAAGAGATGGCTCTACTTGAACCTGTCCCAAAGACCCTGTGGGGAAAGTTTATGAAGTGGTTAAATACCTAAACCACTCCGCATGAAGAAAAAGGAATGCCCGAATTGTGCTATGGACATTGATGCTAAAAGTAAAGTCTGCCCCATTTGTGCGCATGAATTTGTGGGGCACAGCCTGCTTATAAAGTGGATTGCAATTTTGTTACTTCTTGTCTTCTTATTCTATTTTTTCTTTTGATTCACATTTCAAAATTCCCATGAGACAACCTGCTCGCGTGAAACGAGATCAAACTCTTGGAGAGGAGATTGCCAACAGCATTAGCCATGGTGTTGGGTTCCTCGGTGCTGCTGCTGTTACTCCTTTCTTGATCCTGGCAGCAATTCCTGCAGGAGTGGCAGCCATCGTTGGTTCCAGCATTTTTGGAGCAACTATGATGGTGCTGTATCTTTCTTCTTGTCTATACCACGCATTTCCTCAGAGTAGAACAAAACGCGTATTTAAGATATTTGACCACGGTGCTATTTTTCTTTTGATAGCGGGCACGTATACCCCGTTCACACTTGGCATACTTCAAGGTGCCTGGGGTTGGACTTTATTTGGAATTGTTTGGGGGCTCGCCATATTGGGCGTTGTCTTAAAATCAACGGCAGGTGCAGCCAGTGGAAAACTATCCACTGCATTGTATCTTGCTATGGGTTGGCTGGCAATATTAGCAGTTAAACCATTATGGCTAAACATGCCGACATGGGGCATAACCTGGTTGCTTGCTGGTGGCCTGATGTATTCTGCTGGCGTCCTATTCTTTGTTGCTGAACGTATTCGGTACAGCCATTTCGTTTGGCATTTATTTGTCATGGCTGGCACGGCCTGTCATGTTATGGCGGTTCTTGGCTATGCATACTAACTGGAGGGCTCTCTTTTACTTCATTCTTTCATTTTCATGGGCTGCGTGCGTATCTCCTGAGCAAGTTCCTCATCTACATGCGCATTCCCACAACGACTACGAAAATGCCCAACCTTTATTTAATGCGCTACAGAATGGATTCATTTCAGTAGAAGCTGATGTTCACCTTCACGAAGGAAAACTATTGGTAGCACACGATTCTCCTAAAGCAAACAACAAATACCTTAAGGAACTTTATCTCTCCCCGCTTGATAGCATTGTGAAAGCCAATTCCGGCAGAATCTACATTGGATCTGAAACAACTTTCTATTTGATGGTTGATATAAAGACTGATGCTGACGCCACTTACAAGCTCATCCAAGAAGCAATTTCATCATACCCGACTTTACTATGTAATCCCAAAGATTGTCCGGTTAAGATTTTTCTGTCTGGTAATCGTCCCATTGATACCATCCTTAAAGAAGGTTATTCCGGCATTGGAGTGGATGGCCGGCCTGAGGATATCGGAATGGGTTATTCAATAGAGTTTATGCCCATCATCAGCGATCAATATAAAACATGGTCTGCATGGAATGGCCAATCTCCACCATCCCAAAAGGATCTACAGCGAATCAAAGAGCTCGCTACGCGCGTACATGCCGAAGGAAAAAAGTTGCGCTTGTGGGCAATCCCAGACAACGAAGTGGCTTGGGCGGCATTACTAGATGCGGGAGTCGATCTTATCAATACCGATCGGCTAGCCGAATTGAATCACTTCTTAAAACAAAAAGGATTGTAACATTACTTAGGCCAGTCCTTTACTATCTAAAAAACCCTATACTGAGAAATTTGTTCAATAAAATACGGAATGGAGGAAGGATGAAGGACCGCACAAAATAGGAATCCGAATAGTGCACCATACAAATGTGCATCGTGATTTATATTATCATTGGATTTCCTTCCACTAAAGTAAGAGTACATCAGATAACCTATCGCTAAAATGAAACCTGGCAGACAAATTATCAGATAGAAACAAATTTTTTCTAATGGCTGAAAAATAACGGATGCAAAAAGCACTGCCGCCACACCTCCAGAGGCGCCCAAAGAATTATAGCCCGGGTTAGTCCTATTCTTAAAAAAAGTTGGCAAGTCCGACACGACAATCGCCATCAGGTAAAATGCAATAAAATAATAGGGACCAGGATTACCGAAAATATAGGAGAAGTATTGCTCCACCACATTACCGAAGAAGTAAAGCGTAAACATATTCCAGAGCAAGTGAGAAAAGTTGGCATGAATAAGGCCTGAGGTAATGAATCGGTAATATTCATTGTGGTTTTGAATCCGGTAAGGGTTCATCATCATGCGCTTTAAAATATCAGGCTTGCTAAGTACATACCAGCTTACCAGGACGGTGATGGCTATAATACCAGTAGTTAGTGTAATGGATTGCATGAAAGATTTTAAAAGTATGCAAGTATACTACGTGCCAGCGGTTATGACGATACCCACTTCACTTAATAATCATTTCTTACGGAATTGAGTGGAACGCTATTCGGTTGCCTTCCGTATCGAGGATAACGGCCATGTAACCAAATGTTGGAGAGATTTGCGTTTTTGGAACCAGGATTTTCCCACCAGCTTTCTCCACTTTATCTAAAATAAGTTGAACGTCTGGATTGCCATTCAAATAAATAAGTGGCCCTTCCGTAGCCGATGGTTTATGAAAACCATCACTGTCACATAGAGAACCTCCAATACCCTCCGTGTCATCAATTGGAAATATTCTCATTTTAATTTGGGGCAAATTCATTTCCGTGAATGTAATGCCCATAATTTTTTCATAAAATTTCTGAGCTCTGCCTAAATCAACAGCAGGAATCTCAAACCAGCTAATAGCGTCTTTCATGACAATTTGAGAATTGATTCATAGCCAAGATACGTAATTAATATTTTTTATTTTGAGTGATGGCAACTGGGATGCATTTGCAAATTGCTGCGGTTTACACCTCAAGCCTATCTTCGGGCGGTGCTGTGTGGCAGTGCATCAGTTCGTCTGGGTAAACACATGCGATCAATAGCAACCAAGAAAATTTGAATTGGCACCCGACAACTGGCTATGTTTTCTGCTTCTTCTTTTTAGCGGAAGGAAACAAAACATTATTGAGAATGAGTCGATAACCGGGAGAGTTCGGATACAAGCTTAAGTCGGTAGCTGTCCTTCTTCGGCCAGGTGAGCCTTCAGGATCGTGGCCACTGTAATACGTCCAGTGACCGTGGCCTAATTCACCGTAGATGTAGCGGACATTTTTGGCATCTGAATTTTCACCCAGCACCAATGCGTCTGGTTTGACTAGGTAGGAATTAAAGGCCGTTGTTTGCCCCATAAACTCTTTGATTACATGTTCGTGATCTTGAGTGAGTATTGTTGGGACAATGTCCCACTTTGCAGAAAAATCAAAAAGCGTGAAGAAGCCATTAGTAACCTCACCAAAATCCTGACGACCCGTGTTTATATCTGAAAATTTACGGCTGTTGCTGGGTTCTAAAATGAAATTCTCAAACGCCAGTGCTTTGCTATAATCAAGCTTGGACTGTATATCAGATTCGGGGTCGTCCCCATCAAACATGCTTTCCACGATATCCACGCCTTCTGCTGCAAGGGCGATGTCAAATGTTTCAGCACCAGAACACATGGCAAATAAATAACCACCTCCGGCACAAAAACCTTTTATCTTCTTTGCCACCTCAAGTTTCATCGCTGAGACTTTTGAGAATCCAAGCCTCATCGCATTCTCTTCCTGTAATCTTAATTCAATTACAGAGGATGCTCTCCTCAAAAACCTTCCATGCTGGCCAGTAAAATCTTCGTGGTGCAGATGCAGCCAGTTGTATTTAATCAAATCATCTTTGAGCACTTCGTCATCATATAGTATCGTGTAAGGAATTTCAGCATAGTCTAAAACGGTGATCACGGCATCCGTCTCATCTTGAACTAATTCATTTTTGATGGAATAGACCGCAATCTTTGGAGCCGTCTGCAGTTTTACGATTTCCATATTAATATCAGGCTTGGAAATCTCCGTGAGGATAGAATTAACTGTTGCTGCTGATACTACCTCAAACGAAATACCTCGTACGACACACTCATTAGCCACCTGGATAGAATAGTCTATTAAAAAACTACCTCCCCGATAGTTCAATAACCAATCGACTTCATTACCCTTTTGCAAAATGAAGAAAGCCATCCCATAAGCCTTCAAATGATTTCTCTGGCTCGCATCCATAGCAATGAGAATGGAATTGGCGCGGCCAACCACAACCGAAAAGACAAAGAGCAATATGTAAACCGATCTCAGCAAAGGCCTGTGCGTTGAATCAAATAAAGTTACAAAATTTTAAGATGGACGAAGAAAGAGCTTCAAGCCATCCTGTATACTCGTGTTCTTTGCTGCAAGCTGAATCTTTATTGAATAGTATGAGAAATGAAATTTTACTTAAAGGTTAAATCAGTTTAGCATTCTCCGGATCCCAGTTGATAATTTTCTTTTCGAAATAACTTTTGTTGGTGGCCAGAGCCGGACCGGCAGCTCTCATTCCAAACAAGGCATCTTCACGAATGGGTTTTCCTTCGCGTATGCCTGCATAAAAATTAAGATGGTGGTCCAGGTTGGCATCATACCCTTGCGGAGCTTTGAATTCCATATCAGCATCAATTACCTCAGGCCTTGTTTGTGGATATTTAGCCTTGTACCATTTTTCATACTCCTTTTGTTGCGCTTCTGTAAACGTTGAAAAGGAATCCCAACCACCATATCCTGGATGTTTTGCAGTTTTATTTCGCTGTACTTTAACGTTACCCCAACCGAGTGTGATCACGCCATCCGTTCCTACAAATCGCAGCAATTCACTTCCTTTGTTTCCATCACAAAAATTTACACGCATCTGCAGATTAAAAGCCGGATGTTTTTCTGATGCCGGGTAATCATGAACACTTGTTAATATATCCGGAACATCGCGGCCATCCTTCCAGTATCGCAACCCACCAGATGCGTAAATACGATTGGGACCGTGCGATCCCGTCACCACATGAAATCCGGTAAACAAGTGAACAAATAGATCACCTGCTATGCCCGTACCGTAGTCCTGATAATTTCTCCATCTGAAAAATCTCAATGGATCATAAGGCACTTTAGGTGCATTACCCAAAAAGTTATCCCAATCTACCGTGCCCGCGTTGGCATCGGTTGGAATTGAATATTGCCAGGCTCCATTTCCACCCTGCCTGTCGTTCCAGGCCTCCACCAATACCAGATCTCCTATTACTTTGGAGTCAAAAATATCTCTCGCCTTTTCCGTAACAATGGAACTTGCCCGTTGACTGCCAACTTGAAAGACTTTGCCCGTTTTCTTTTGCGTGGCAATTACCTCAGCGCCTTGCTCAA
>JAENVX010000495.1 GCA_016650355.1 Bacteroidia bacterium
TTGGAAGTGAAATAACCAAACAGTGTTATCACACTTAGAATAATCGCGAACCCCACTCCAGGGTAAGGAAGATTCAATCGGCTATCCAACCATTGAAAGGATACGATGATGAAATAAACTGTAGCCACCAAAGGCACGATAAATAACGTACCATTAAAAAAGTATCGGACGATTCTTCTTGCTATATTTTTCATGTATCTATATTTCTTTAAGCAACAACTTACCCCCTGAAACAAAAAAAGCTTCTTGCGAAGCTTTCATCTATTCTTTTCGCTCATTTTATAATGAGAATCCCATGAAGCTTAGAAAGCCCAGCGACATTAGGCCAACCAAAATAAAAGTGATACCCAAACCACGTAATGGTGCAGGCACATTTGAGTACTTCATTTTTTCTCTTACACCTGCCAAGGCAACAATTGCCAACATCCAACCAATGCCTGAACCTAATCCATAGACAGTAGCTTCTGCTAAGTTATACGGCCGTCCTACCATAAATAATGAACCTCCCAATATTGCACAGTTCACGGCAATGAGTGGAAGGAAGATACCAAGCGAGCCGTACAATGCAGGAGAAAATTTCTCCACCACCATCTCTGTTAACTGTGTCATCGCAGCAATTACCGCAATGAATACAATGAACTGCAAGAATGTCAAATCCATTGTGGCGAAATCTTCGCTTACCCATGCCAATGCGCCTTGGGTGAGCACATAATTTTGAATCAACCAGTTAATCGGAATGGTGACACCCAATACAAATACCACTGCAAGTCCCAATCCAAAAGCAGTAGATACTTTTTTAGAGACCGCCAAATAAGAACACATGCCTAAGAAATAGGCAAAAATCATATTCTCAATAAAAATCGATCGTATACCAATGTTGACGAGCTGTTCCATACTTTTTTCTTTTTAATGAGTCTCGCGATATCCGTTCATCGAGCGTTGTATCCAAATTACTATTCCTACGACTATGCATGCTCCCGCTGGCAGTAACAATAATCCATTTCCTTGATAATGTATTCCCATGGCTTCAAAAACTTTAAAACCAAAAATAGAACCGCCACCAAATAATTCTCTAAAGAAGGCAACAATTAATAAAATCATCCCGTAACCAAATCCATTTCCTAAACCGTCCAACACTGAAGGTCCCGGTTTATTGCCCATAGCAAATGCTTCCAGGCGTCCCATAACAATACAGTTTGTAATAATCAAGCCAACAAAAACAGATAGCTGTTTCCAAATCTCATACACATACGCCTTCAGCAATTGATCCACCATAATTACCCATAGCGAAACGATCGCTAACTGAACAATAATTCGAATGCGTGATGGAATTGTATTTCTTAGTAGAGAGATGATACCATTGGAACTTGCCGTAACAACTGTAAGTGCTAGCGCCATCACAAATGCTGGTTTCATTTGAGTAGTAACTGCTAATGCCGAACAAACACCCAACACCTGGACGGTAATAGGATTGTCAATATCCAATGGATTGGTAATCAGTTTTTTGTTTTTCTTTGAAAACAGAGGCTCCGCCTTCTTTACCTTAACGACTTCTTTTTCTACTGTAGCAGTGCTCATAAGTTTGAGGCTAAAGTTTTATTTTTTATTAAATAATTCTTGTAACAGGTTAGATAATCAAGCAACATATTATTTACTCCTTTACCAGTAAGTGTTGCTCCTGACATGCCATCGACCTTATGTGGATCAGAAGAAAAGTCATTGCCTTCGCCTTTTTGCATCATCACACTAATCAATACATCGGCTTCAAAAATTGACTTGCCTTTGTACCGTGCCTGAATTTCTTCTTCAACTATTCTTGCACCCAACCCTGGCGTCTCTCCCAGGTGCTCGAACTTCACCCCTTGTATTGTGTTCAAGTCTGCCTGAAGGGCGACAAATCCTGAAATATCTTTCCATAATCCAAATCCATATACTGGCATCACGGCATTATCAAGCTTGGCTGGATTTTCCTTGTTCCTGAATTCGTAAACTGGAAGCAATCTATCCTTAGGAGCTTTCTTGTACTCCTTCGCTAAATCAATAGTTGACGCCAATACTCCTTCTTTAACGTTCCCATCAAAGTCGATGACCATTTCTTTTACACTTGCTGCATATATCGCATTGATATCATCGGTTTCTTTCAACTCCAGAACAGTGGCTAAGATATTTTGTTTTCTTTCCAACTCAACATTGGCATCCTGTAGAGGTTTAAGGCTTTGAGAAGCAAAGGCCAGCAATCCACCGCATACCACGGTTATCGCAACGGCATAAAGTAGGATGTATGAATTAGACTGTCGCACGTTGTAATCTTCTTTTTTTGTTTGCGTTAACTACGAAATAATCAATCAGCGGAGCGAAAACATTCATTAATAAAATCGCCAGCATAATACCCTCCGGATAAGCCGGATTGAAAGAACGTATCAAAACGGTGAACATTCCAATCAGCGCACCGTAAAACCATTTTCCTGTTTCAGTGTGTGTGGCCGTTACCGGATCGGTTGCCATAAACACTGCACCAAAAGCAAGTCCACCCATCACTAAATGATAATGAGCCGGCATTTGCGAAAACGGATTTGTACCTAACATATTTAATAGTAAACCCATGCCAAACGCGCCTGCAAATACACTGAAAATAATCTTCCAGCTGCCAACGCCTGTGATTATAAGAATGGCACCACCTAGTAAGCACATAAGTGTTGATGTTTCACCAACCGAGCCAGGGATAAACCCAAAGAACATATTACTAAAACTATAAAGTCCATCTGCGCCCCACGAAGATCCAAATGAATTTAAATCAGCAACCGAACTGCCAACGGAACCTGAAGCAACTGAAAGCGGAGTTGCACCAGAATAGCCAGCTACAGTTTTCGCACCATCGCCCAGGTATGTCCAAACTTCTCCAGAAATATCGGTTGGGTAAGCAAAGTATAAAAAGGCACGAGCTGTTAACGCTACGTTTACCACATTCATACCAGTGCCACCAAAAGCTTCCTTTCCAATGATAACGGCAAAAGCGGTTGCGATAGCTACCTGCCATAATGGAATATCAGCAGGCATGACCAACGGGATCAACATTCCTGTCACCAGAAAACCTTCGTTTACAGGGTGTCTTCTTAGTGTGGCAAATAAAAACTCAATACCTAACCCTACAATGTAAGAAACGGCAATAATGGGAACCACTTTAATCGTGCCTATCCATAACTTTTCACTCATGGTTGCCTCAAACATACCTTGTGCTAAAAAATGTTGGTGACCAACATTCCACATTCCGAAGAGAAGGCATGGCAACATCGCAATAACCACCGTCATCATCAGGCGCTTCATGTCGATTGCATCTCTTATCTGAACTCCTTTATCAGCTGTAGTTTTGTTAGGTACAAAAAGAAAGGTGGCGAACGCTTCGTAGGCAAAGTAATATTTCTCCCACTTACCGCCTTTCTCAAAGTTATGCTCGATCCCGTCTAATTGTTTTCTTAAAAACTTCATATTCTGAATTAGCTATTTTGCATCAATTCAATTCCATCTCTTAATATCTCCTGCACATTATGTTTAGATACGTCTACAAATTCGCACAGCGCAAGGTCTTCTTCAATCACTTCATAGATCCCCAAAGCTTCCATCTCATCTAAATCTTCGGCCAGGATTGACTTAATAAGATGAGTTGGTAATACATCAATAGGAGTAACCTTTTCAAAGATACCGGTTTGGACAAA
>JAENVX010000496.1 GCA_016650355.1 Bacteroidia bacterium
CAACCCGAAATAAATAAAGAGGGCCAGGCTAGTACTACAAAAGAAAAGGAAAACAGTATTTCAAAAATTCCGGAAGATGTTTATTACAACAAAGTATTAGGAATGTTAGTAGGCTCAGCGATTGGCGATGCCATGGGAGCTCCTACAGAAATGTGGAATAGAAAAGATATTCGCCTGGAGTATGGCTATGTTAATGATCTTGATACGATGGTACGCTTTCCGTCTGCTGAAGGTACGTGGAAATACAACCTGCCTGCAGGCGGAACAACAGACGACACCCGTTGGAAAAAACTTTTTGTGAATTATGCAATTGAAGAATCTTGGCCGGAATTAAGTGCCAACCAATTTGCCAATCACATTATAGAAAATTACAAAGCCGATATCAAAACACTAAAATCGACCGAAGGGTTACAGCCTGGACCTTATGAAGAAAACCTAATGAAGATGGCCTGGCTACAAGAATGGGCAATTGTTGCAGATGCGCATGCCAATAACAATATGACCGAGTATGCAGATGCACTTAGTAAATTTTATGGTGGTGAAATGACTTGTGCCGGAATGCTATACAGCCCTGTCGTAGGTGCATGCGCCCCAGCCGATCCGTTGAATGCATACCAAGTTGCTTATGATCTAGCGTTCTTTGACATTGGATATGCCCGTGATATCACAGCGCTGATTGCGGCAATGGTTTCACAAGCCTTTATAGCAAATGGTGAACCATCGGCAATTATCAATGTCGTGCGTACTGTTGATCCAAAAGAATATTTTAAAAGTCGCTTAGTTGGTAGAGCGTCCTATCGCTTCTATCAAATGGCCAATTCAATTGTATCCGAATCAAAAGAGCTTTCTCTTAAAGACAAGGGCTCTGACTTTAAGATCCCAAGAGCGTGGCAGCCTATGGATTCGTTAAACTATTTGCAACTGTCTCACGCCTATGCTTTGCTTGACAAATCCAATGAAGACATGCCATTTCATTCAGGGGAAATATTCCTCATCACCATCACAGCCATGATGTATAGTGACTACGACTTTGAGAAAACAATGGAGTTCATCATTAACTACGGCCGCGACAATGATACCGTTGCTGCTGTAGCAGGAGCTATTCTAGGTGCGTATTGGGGAGCGGATCACCTTCCCGAAAAAAAAGTAAAGCAAGTTTTAAAAGTGAACAAAGAACTGCTGGATAATGACCTGGAAAAATTGGCGTTCTTAATGAAAGAAAAGTTCGTTCGGAAACGAAAATAAAACCAATTAACCAGCTCAATGCCGTTGATATTTTTAAATAACACTATTTCTGATGAAAATTCATTTCCAAAAAATGTTGATTAAATTCAAAAACTTTTGATCTTTACGGCCACAGTAGTACCTACCATGCATTTGAGATCTAACATCGTTTTGAAGTTTTTCGCGCTATTTCTGTTTACGCTGGAATTTCTTGCGCCTGCCGTGATCACTGGTTTGGCTCCGAATGAAATAGCTACGGATAAGGCAGTACTGGTCGATGCTTCAAATCTGCATAATCCATTCTATTCCATTTTCTTTGACGAGCTGTGCGGAAATGGAGAAGG
>JAENVX010000497.1 GCA_016650355.1 Bacteroidia bacterium
GGCAGATATTCTTAACGAGCTGGCAATCAAGGAGCGTGAGGAGGTCATTGCTGGTCTTGACCCGGAGCTAAAATCACAGGTAATTGATCTGCTACGATACGATGATAATGTGGCGGGTGGAATTATGGCCAAGGAGTTAATCACGGCTCGTGAAGATTGGACGGTAGTTCAGTGCATAGATGAGATTCGGAAGCAAGCCGAAAATGTTTCCAAATTTTATGCTGTATATGTAGTTGATGCTAACAATAAATTGATGGGAAGGGTTGCACTTCAGCAACTCATACTTACAGATTCCAGGACAATTGTAAAGGAAATTTACGATGATGACATTATTTCCGTTGAAACATATTTAGAGGACAGTGAAGTTGCAGAGATTATGAAAAAATATGACCTCGAATCTGTGCCCGTTGTGAATGTTCAGGGGCAACTTGTTGGGAGAATTACAATTGATGATGTTGTAGATGTAATTACTGAACAAGCTGATGAGGATCGTCAACTTATGACAGGTATCTCTGAAGATGTTGAGGAGGATGACAGCGTTTGGCGTAATACGCGCGCCCGCCTGCCTTGGTTGTTGATAGGTGTGGTAGGAGGGATCATCAGCGCAAAATTCATGGGACTCTTTGAAGATCAGATTTTACAGGTTGTAGCCGTGGCAACCTTTATTCCGCTAATACAAGCAACGGGTGGAAATGTGGGAATTCAATCCTCTTCGATAGTAGTGCAAAGTTTGGCCAATCCTGGAATCGTTAATGATGGTCTCCTGAAAAGACTTTCCAAAGTATTTTTGGTTGCAATATTAAACGCTGTTATGCTTAGCTTGATCGTGTTGGCAGTAAACCTTGTATTGGGTGGTGATCAGAAGCTTTCCTTTGTAGTGTCCTTCGCGTTGTTCAGCGTTGTAGTTATTGCTTCCTTTATTGGTACGATCACCCCTTTATTTCTCGATCGCCTTGGATTTAATCCTGCATTGGCCTCAGGGCCGTTTATCACAACGATCAACGATTTGCTGGGGTTAGGAATATATTTCCTAACGATTAATGTGCTTCTTTAGAATTCTGAGGCATTAAATTATTAGCCATGTAATATCTGATTTGATATTGTATCTTGTTAGTTGGCTAATTATTTCTACTATTGAGCCATTGTTATCTTTAAAATATTCGAGTAAACGTGATGAAAACGCTCCTGGGCAAGTACGGATTAAAGATTCAGGACAAGTTTAATGAAATCATTGAGAAACCCATACTCACTTCAGCTATTGTTCTCCTTCTGGTCACCATCATTGTAGGCGGACTAAGTCTGAAATACTACGTCAATGATTTTGAGACATTCTGGCCACAAATACTTACAGAAGCCCATGGAATGATATTCGACATTGCAGTGATTGGTATTTTGCTGTTTTGGCTGAATAAGAATGGTGAGACACGACAAAGGATCAAAACATACAAGGATGAGATTGACGATTTTCGATTATGGGAATCAGAAGAGGCAGCCTTTCGGACTGTCGGTAACTTAAAGCGATTAAACCGGAGTAATATTTATGAAATCAATCTCGTCAATTGCTATTTGATAAAGACGAACCTCAATTATGTAAACCTGAAGGGATCGAATTTAAACTCAGCCAATATTTCCAATTCTTCTTTGATTGAAACCAACCTTGAAAACACTCGATTAAATCAGACCAATTTCGAGAATTCTAATCTGAACCAGGCTAACCTCAACGCAGCGTATGCCAGTGGCGCAAATTTTAAAGATGCCTTTTTGATAAAATCTCAGTTTGAAGGGGCATTTCTAATTAAGACTAATTTTGTAAATGCTTTTTTAATGGAGGCCAATTTGCAAAATAGTTATTTAATGGGCGCTGATTTTGAGAATGCAAGTTTATATAAAGCCGATTTGAGAGGAGCCAAGGGGCTGACAATAGACCAACTTGCCAAGGCTAAAACATTGTATCTCGCAAAATTTGATGAAGAAATCTTTGATCAGATTAAAATCAGTATCCCTGAGTTGATAGGAAGCTAAATTGTATTTCCGTTTTTGCTTTAGTGGGATAATACTTTATCTTTGTATACAACAATAAACAACGGTTTCGGCAACGAAGGCGTTGTTTCTTTTTTGACTAAAGTTGAATGCAAAAAGTTTTGCGAAAGGTTAAGTTGGGTGTGCAGGAGATAAATATTTAGAAAAATTATGAGCAGCAAAACATCGTATTATACCAAGGAAGGCCTGGAGAAGTTGACAAAGGAACATACCTACCTGAAGACAAAAGGTCGCGCGGATATTGCGCGTCAGATTGCCGAAGCGCGTGATAAAGGAGATCTTAGTGAGAACGCGGAGTATGACGCAGCTAAGGATGCCCAGGGACACCTTGAAGCGAAAATTGCACAGTTGGGAAATTTACTGAGCAATGCCCGCCTGTTAGATGAAAATAATATTGATACATCAATTTGTTCCATTCTCTCTAAGGTTACTATTAAGAATAGGAAAAACGGGACGTCATTCACGTATATGTTGGTGTCAGAGGAAGAGGCAGACTTGAAAGCAATGAAATTATCCACCCAATCACCAATTGGAAAAGGGCTGTTGGGTAAAAAAAAGGGAGACACTGCCAAAATCAAAACACCAGCAGGAGAAATTGAATTCGAAATCCTGAACATATCTGCCTAAGTTTATTTTGCAAACCAGAATCTTTCTGGCAATCTGACACTTTTTTTATGCCAAGTATTTTCTCAAAAATAATAAGCCGTGAAATACCTGGTCACATTGTGGCAGAAGATGAGCGGTTCATTGCCATTTTAGATATCATGCCGTTGGTGATGGGTCATGTACTCATTATACCGAAGAAGGAAGTTGACTATATTTTTGACATTGATGACGATTCTCTTGGTGCTATAAATGTTTTTTCGAAAAAGGTAGCGCACGCAATAAAAAAGGTTGTTCCCTGCAAACGGATTGGTGTTGCTGTTATTGGATTGGAAGTACCTCATGCTCATATTCATTTAATTCCTATGAATACTGTTTCGGACTTAAACTTCAGCAGAGAGAAACTCAAACCTAGTCAGGTGGAATTGGAAGTTGTGGCGAATAAAATTCGCAAGGCATACGGAGAGCAGTAGATGAATTCTAATAAAGATTCTTCTTAATGGATTTTCTGATAACAATCTTCCGCGCTTCACAAGTCTAAAGAAAGTTAATATCGACATTTAGAGGATACCGCATTAGGTATTGAACTGCATCTTCCACTGTCAAATCTTGAAAAAGAACTTTATAAAGAGTTTCAGTAATCATCGCCCTTACCTTATAGAAATCCGCACATTTTTTTACGATGCGTATGGTGTTTATGCCCTCGGCAACTTCCTCCATATTTTCTAAAATTTCAGAAAGTTTCTCTCCTTTTGCCAAACGATAACCAACTGTGAAGTTTCTGCTCATAGGACTATTACAAGTAGCCACCAAATCTCCAATGCCAGCAACGCCAAGGAATGCGCTGGTGTTGCCACCTAGTGCTTTGCCTAAATGCACCATCTCTACTGCTCCTCTGCTAATGAGGAGTCCCTTTGCATTTTCACCATGGCCTAATCCACTAAGAGCACCTGAGGCGATAGCAATAATATTCTTTAGTACCCCTGCTAATTCAACACCAACAAGGTCTCTGTTTTCGTATACCTGAAATCTATCGTTGCGTAAAAGTTTTTTTCCGGTTTGTATGACTTCATTGTATGGTGAAGCAACCACGGTAGCCCCAGGTTGACGTAGTGCCAATTCCTTTGCGAGATTTGGACCAGCAAGGCAACCCACCCTAACAACTACACTTTCTTCCCGTATTACTTCGCTCATGGTTTTCACCTGACTGCGATTTAATTGAGTTACGGTTTCAATGGTTTGCCCTTTTGGCAGTGTAATATCAAGACCTTTCGTACCATGAATTAGAATGTGGTAGGGATGAAGATAGGGTGATAACTTCTTCATCATAGTGCGGAAATGTTCGGAAGGAACGATGGGGAAAATAACATCGCATTGACTTGCCAGGTATTCCATGTCATTTGTTGGAATAACCTGTTTGCTCATTTTATGACCTCGGTTTTCCCGGCTGTCTAAAATTTGCTGCATCACCTTTTCATCGCGGACGTACAATAGCACTTTCCGGTTGCGTGCAATAATGTTAGCTATTACCGAGCCAAAATTGCCTGCACCTATAACACCAATTGGTTTATCAGATGAGCTTTTCGAGGTCATAGCCTGCAAGGCGGTTGTGATAATAGTAGAGGACGTTTAGGTCTTGCGTGATGATGTTACCTTTTTTGTTTTTTAATAGCGGGCGGTGGATGTGAAAGATGCCTACATTATCAATACCACGATTAATGACAAGGTCCGCATCACCCTTTAAATGTGTCGCATAGTGCACCTGATCCTCGTTGCCAAGCCTGTAAACTTCTTTTCTAAGCCGTTTGAATGTTTCTTTAAACTCGTTGTAATCAATTTCAAGATCCTCTTCAGGTAATCTCAAGAAACCGAATAGATCCAGTTTAGGATGCCTCTTTTGCCACATCTCAAATGCAATAAAGGCGACTAGATGGCTAGCAAAAATCCGGTTAATCCTGTGATATTCTTTTACAATCTTTTGACTGAGCATGCGCGTATATTCATGCTCGCGCTGTTCGTCTTCTATTACTTTTCCATTGGTTAAAAAATAATCTCTTGTGTCTATTATTCTTCCATTAGCGTCAAGACTATTTCCGTTTTCATCTACGTAGTTACCCATCACATCCAGGCCCCGACCAATCGAAACAGAAATGTTAGAGCCCTTCGTAAAAAATTTGAACATGAACTTGATCAATTGAAAACTTCCATAATTATCCTGCTCAGGAAAATAGCGATCCTGGCCTTTTACTTGCAAATAGTCTTCAATAAGGTCTGGAGCCTCTAAGACGAAATGGTAATTCAGCGTAACGGGAACAACGAAAATCTTTCGCACATTACCATCTGGATTTTCTAAATATAGATTTCGCTGTGCTTCAACTGAGGTACTCAAAAGACCTAGTTTCAGTTGTTTTTCAAGCATACCCGATCGTGATCTGGTGCCTCCCGGAAAAAACAAACTGTGCGCGCCCTTTTGTAGCGCAACATTGGAATACATCTTGA
>JAENVX010000498.1 GCA_016650355.1 Bacteroidia bacterium
TGTTGAAGAAGGGAAATAAAGCAAAACCAAAAATGATGATACCCGCAATGAATCTGCCCGATTCATTTATCACCCCTTCAACTTTTGATTGAATACCAAATCGATATCTGGCATCTAGTGGGATAAAGAGAAGTTTATATACGGGATTCTCCAGAGAATCGCGAAGGGTATTATTAGCCAGGCGCGTGAGGGCAACGAAAAGGAAAAAGAATATGAATGTATTTGGCGACTGGATAATGTCATAACCAAATACTCCACCTGTAACCACTGTGCCTATAGCAAAAATACCGACTACAATTGGTAAGATGTATAGCGAAACGCGAATGCCATAATTGCCGAGAATGCGATCATTCACAAAGGTTTGCATGATCAAACTGATGGCATAAATCGCTCCGTTAAAATAAGCCAGAAAGTTTGTAAGCGCACGCTGATCAGGATATTGCTTGTTTAATGAGTCCTGAAAAGAATACTGCGTTAAGATAAAGGTGATCATCGAAATGATGATGAAAAAACTCATCAGCACAACGTATTGATCCTTGAATATGTTTTTAAATTTAGTTTGTTCACGTACACTCGCTTCAAAGTCTTTTGGATTATTCTTATCAAGTGGAAACTTGAGGGATATGATAATAAAACAAATCGAGGATCCAAGGATACTGATATTACATACAATCAGGTAATTTGATGTCTCAGGAAAATAAGACGCAGTTAATGGAATCAAAAAGTTTGCAAGGATAATGGCCGTGAGCTGGCCTGTATCAATCCATCCAATTATCCTTTTTGATTGCTTAAAATTAAATAGTCGACCGAATATTCCCCAATAACTTAATAGTAATATTGCCGTCATGGGTCCGGTAAAACAATACATAGCAAATAGCACATAATTATGGTATGCTGGATCGCCAAAATTGTATAGATAATATATGGTGCTGGAGAAGAAAACAACGAGTAGAATTGAAGCCGTTGCAATGCTGGTGAACTTATATCTGTTTTGTGCAGAAGAAAAAATAAGTGTGGAGACAATCCCTAAAACTCCCGAGACTAAAAAAGCCTTGTTTAGTTGTTCGCTGATCTGACTCAAAAACAACGACTCTGCAGTTACCTGATAAGTGGCAATGAAAATGCCCATGAAGAAACCAGTGGCAAGCATTAAACCTACCGCCAGGCGCTCCTCAGGTTTTACATTCAAAAGAGTAAAAATGGATTTCATTTGCGCGAGAAAATTAAGACTAATTGGCCACAAATGAAAAAGCCGACCATTTGTTTTGGTCGGCTTTCAAGGAATAACGTAAACTGGAATTAATTTTTCTTCGCAGCGGTGCTGTCATTTTTTGTGGATGGTATTGCCTTGTCAACCTTATAAGCTTCGTTAAGCCCGGCAATAACATCTTGTGTTATGTCAAGGTTACTTTCACCATAAAGTACATCACTTGTAGGGTCAAATTTCAAAACTAACTGGATGCCTTTTTCTTCGCTATATTTTTTTAGAAAGGTGGTAATCTTAGAGTATAGATCAACATTCATTTTGCCTTCTTCAGTTGAAAGTTCTTGAGATAAGCTTTCCTGATAAAGTCTTAGATTCTGTTGCTTTTTTGTAAGGTCTTCTTCTATTGCTTTTGCCTGGCCAATGGTAAGATTGCCAACATTTCGTTGGTATGCTTCATAATCATTTTGGAGACCTTGAGCCCTGCCACGTAATTCCTGGTCTAATTTTTTTCCCTTGGCTTCAAGCTTTGTACGGTTCTCTTTAAAATAATCATAGTATTTTAATACCGAATCAGAATTAATAAAGGCCATTTTAAGATCGCCAGGTGCAATCTGATTGGGAGATGTTGAAGAAGCAACGCCTCCGGAAAAATGCAGATAGAATAAAATGCCCACGGCCGCCAACAATATGGCGTTAAGGATAAGGGAAATGTTTTTCATTGAAAATCAGTTTAGGGCGGCAAATATAAACAGATTGTTGAATTAGCTTCCTATTGGATTAAAGATCCAATATTTGATGAAAGAAGTCCTATCTAGGTTAAACACCTACTCTGCCTCTTCCTGGTGGGTTTCAAATGAATATAATGTATCGTCTAAACCCAGCGCTCCTTTGTTGAAATCAAAAATAAATCTTTCAATGATTTTAGAGGTAATCTTTTCCACCTTCAACCCAATATTCAATC
This sequence comes from Bacteroidia bacterium, assembly GCA_016650355.1. Lineage (GTDB taxonomy): Bacteria > Bacteroidota > Bacteroidia > Cytophagales > Cyclobacteriaceae > ELB16-189. The sequence goes on from JAENVX010000498.1 coordinate 2,169, forward strand.
CTACACCAAAGTCAAGATGGGTGTCCACATCTACATGCTCTTTTACCCTTACCTCGCCTTCATCTTGTAACTCCAGAATTACCTCCGCCATATAGAGTCCAATCTCTTCCTCTAAATCATCAAGGGGTTTCAGGTTCCCGTTCTCATCCTCGTTGTAGGAAATCTTTTTATACTGCGGGAAATGCTCAGCTGCTTTGTGTTCAGCAATTTCGAACAATTCACTTTCATGATGCAACCGCAAAGTGTACATCACAGCATCATAAATTACATCCTTACCCTCATATTTACCAATAAAGTAAAAGTGAGTATATTCTTCATTGTTTTCGTCTGCATCTTCTGCCAAATAGTTATTTCCGGTTGAGCTGATTTTCATCTTATAATCAGCCAACGTGCTCACGTCAAAACCCTTGTTATTTTCTATTTTCATAAGGTTATGAATATAGTGTTTCTGATTTGAAAAATTTCACTCTTCTGGAATAATTAATTTTAACTTAATAGCCGCCTAAATCAGACTCAATGTTACTTATACCATTCTGCGTATACCGGATAATTTTTCGCTGTTCTTGCGATAGTTTCTTTCATTTCAGGGCCAACATCTTTGATGTATTTAGCGGGCATTCCGGCATATATAGTACCTGGTTCTATTTTGGTGCCAGGAAGAACAATAGCACCTGCAGCGATGACCGAGCCACTACCTATAACAGCATCGTCCATCACAATAGCACCCATCCCAATCAATACATTGTCTTCAACCGTGCAACCGTGAACTACCGCGTTATGCGCAATAGATACGTTGTTCCCAATTATAGTCTTTGACTTCTGATAGGTACAATGAATTACTGCTCCATCCTGAATATTGGAATTATTTCCGATGGTAATCGAATTTACATCGCCCCGAACGACCGCATTAAACCATACTGTACAATTATTACCCATTACAACTTCGCCCACAACCACAGCGTTTTCCGCTAAATAACAATTGCTTCCAAATTTTGGAGTTATCCCTTTAATCGTTTTAATAATTGCCATTTTATCGTATTTATTACCAGCGAAATCTACAATCGAAATTTAGGGTTCCGTAGTAAATGAACTTAAAAATGGTAAATCCCCCTGACAAGATGTCATATTTAAAGACTAAAAGTGTTAAATTTGCGACCTGATTAGTGTTAAATGACCCATTTGATCTCAGATATTGAAGTTTTGCCAGCACAAGACAATGAGAATTGTAAGGTGATCCATATTTCTAAGGAAAACCAAACTGGCCAAATGCGTAAGCTTTACATCGAAAGCTACGGTTGCCAGATGAATTTTTCCGACAGCGAAATAGTGGCGTCTATTTTAGTAAAGGACGGTTTTGATACTACTTCAGATATTTCAAAGGCAGATGTAATTTTCCTTAATACCTGTTCAATCCGTGAGAAAGCAGAACAAACTATTCGAGACCGGCTTATTCACATAAAGGGTTTTAAGAAACTTAAACCTGATCTACTGGTTGGTGTGCTTGGCTGTATGGCCGAACGATTAAAGTCAAAATTGCTTGAGGAGGAAAAAATTGTTGACCTGGTCGCTGGACCAGATGCTTATCGCGATCTCCCCAACTTAATTGCTTTGGTAGATGGCGGTGATAAGGCTGTAAACACATTTCTATCGAAAGAAGAAACGTATGCCGATGTTAGCCCGGTAAGACTTAACTCAAATGGCATTACTGCATTTATTTCAATCATGCGAGGTTGCGACAACATGTGTTCCTTTTGTGTGGTTCCGTTTACCCGAGGCCGAGAGAGAAGTAGAGATCCTTACTCTATTGTTGCAGAAGCAAGAGATTTATTTGAAAAGGGATTTAGAGAGGTAACCCTTCTTGGCCAAAATGTTGATTCTTACAAGTGGAGTGAGATCGAAAACAACAAAGCCAGGTTAGAAAAAAAAGGAGTGAATAACATTATTTCTTTCGCTAGTTTATTAGAAATGGTGGCCAATATCAATGCCGATCTTCGTGTCCGCTTTTCCACTTCTCATCCTAAAGACATCAGCGATGATGTTCTGCATACTATGGCGAAGTATGAAAACATCTGTAAATACGTTCACTTGCCTGTGCAGAGTGGCAACAGTCGTATTCTTAATCTTATGAACAGAGGATATACGCGCGAATGGTATTTAGAAAGAGTAGCTCGCATTCGCGAGATCCTGGGAAACGCGTGCGGGATTTCATCTGATATGATTGCAGGATTTTGTACCGAAACTGAGGCAGAACATCAGGACACACTCTCACTGATGGAACTCGTAGAGTATGATTATTCCTATATGTTTACCTATTCGGAAAGACCAGGCACGCTGGCAGAAAAAAAATATGCAGACGATATTTCGTTGGAGGTAAAAAAAATTAGGCTCGAAGAAATCATAAAAATGCAACGAGAACTTTCCGCAAAACGATACAAGTTAGATCTTGGTACAACGCAACGGGTTTTAATTGAAGGCCCTTCAAAGAAAAATGAAAATCAATTGCAAGGAAGGACTTCTGCAAATCGTGTAGCTGTGTTTCCAAAAGAAAATAAAATGAAAGGTGAATACGTCAATGTTTTAATTGAAGCTTGCACAAGCGGCACATTGATTGGGAAGATTGTAAATTAACTTATGGCGATAACAGATTCAGAAATACTTAGTGTAAAGCAGCGTTTTGGTATCATCGGCACTTCGTCACAATTAAACCATGCGGTGCGGGTGGCGATGCAAGTTGCTCCTACTGACATGTCCGTATTGATCACAGGTGCTAGTGGAAGCGGAAAGGAATCGTTTTCAAAAATAATTCATCACCTAAGCCCACGGAAGCATGGCCAGTTTATTGCCATCAACTGTGGATCTATACCAGAAGGCACAATAGATTCCGAACTCTTTGGTCACGAGAAAGGGTCATTCACTGGTGCTCATGAATCGAGGAAGGGCTATTTCGAAGTAACAAATGGAGGCACCATTTTTCTGGATGAAATAGGCGAAATGCCATTGGCCACGCAGGCCCGTTTGCTTCGTGTTTTAGAAAATGGTGAATTTATAAAAGTAGGCTCTTCGAAAGTAGTGAAAACCGATGTGAGGGTAGTAGCCGCTACAAACATCAACCTGCTTCAAAAAGTGGAAGAAGGAAAATTTCGTGAAGACTTATACTATCGACTAAGCACAGTCCCAATTTTTGTTCCCGCACTACGCGAACGTGGCAAAGACATTGAACTATTGTTCCGGAAATTTGCAGGCGACTTTGCCGAAAAATATAAAGTCAAACCCATCACCCTTACCGAAGACGCCAAAGAAATTATTATCAAATATCGCTTTCCTGGTAATATAAGGCAGCTAAAAAACCTGGTGGAGCAAATTTCTGTGCTTTCCTCTGACCAAAAAGAAATTGATGGGGAAAAACTTCAACAATACTTACCCAAAGAAACAAACCTTCCCGCCATCTATCATGGCCTACAGGAAAAAGACAATATCTCCGAGCGGGAAATACTATACAAGGTTTTATTTGACATGCGAAAAGATGTTAACGAACTAAAGAAGATCGTGTTGGAAAGCGTTGTTAATCCTGCAAAGGCCGCACAGATTGTAAAAGAAAATGCAGGACTGTTTGAAGATATCGACTCTAAAATGGAAACTGCGGTCTCTCGTGAGTCCGTTGTCTTTAATCTCGCTTCTGAGTCATCAGATTCAGAACAGGTTGATGAGGAGGAAGAAGTTCAAGATATATCGCACGAGGCAGAAGATGATTCGCTGTCTATTGAGAAAAAAGAAAAAGAATTAATCCTGCGTGCATTGAGTAAGAATAACAACAAAAGAAAATATGCAGCGAAAGATCTGGGCATATCTGAAAGAACGCTTTATCGGAAAATTAAACAATACGAACTTGAAGAATAGTTTTTCAAATGCTTCCCTCTCCAAGGTTCAAATTTCTGGCGATAAGTCTCCTGTATATAACTTCAATCGAATCGCCAGTGTTCAGCGGCTGTTCGTCATAGGATTATTTTTTTTCGTAGCAACGCTTAGTGGTTGTGGACTATACTCGTTTTCAGGAGCCTCTACTGCAGCGAAGAACATTACGATTGAACAGTTTTTTAATAATACAGATTTGGCTCCGGCTAACGTATCGCAGACATTCACAAACAAGCTTAAAGATTATTATCAAAGAAACTCAAGCCTAAAGGTAGTACCCGAAAATGGTGAACTTCAAGTCGATGGTGCAATCACTTAATATAGAATTAATCCAATTGCCCCAGTTTCTTCTGGCAACCAAACCATCGATGCTGCTGCGCTTACCCGACTCACCATTTCCGTTAAACTAAGTTATGTGGACACTCCGGAACCAAAGAATAGCTTTAAGGATAGGATCTTTTCATTTTATGCAGACTTTCCTAACACAGAAATATTAACCAATGTGCAAGAGAGGCTTGAAAAAGAAATATTTGATCAGATCTTAACTGATATTTTTAATGCTACTGTTGCCAATTGGTAATGATCTATTTACTAATGCCATTATCGTTATTAAATATGGACAAGCCGCTGTTGTCTGACCTACATATTTACATTACTTTTACTCATAGCTTCTTTCAAGAATAGTGGAAAAAGAACACCTCTTATTTCTCTCCCAAAATTATAATTCCCTTACAGCTGACGAAGCGAAGGAATTGATTTCTGTGAAATCAAAATTCCCTTATTGTCAGCTTATTCACAATCTAGCTGCTCGTGCTGCGCGCGACAACCAATTAGAAAACAGCGGACGTGAGCTTCAATTAAGTGCTATTTATTCCACCGATCGTAGTGTTCTAAAATCTATTATGGCTTCTGAGCGTGGTGAGCGAATTGAAGTCATAGATGTGGCAAAAGTAGTAGCTGAATCGAAACCAGTTGTAATCGAGCCAAAATCTCCCCAGGAAATTATTCCTTTACCCATCCCATCTGGAAATGACTTATCTGGAGATGATTTGCGCGCTGAAATTACTCGAGATCTAAATCGGTTAAAGAAGCTCAAGCATGAATTTGAAGTCAGTCTAAAGAAAGTTGAGAGCCGTGCCGTATTAACTGCGCAGAAGGAGCCAAAAATAATTTCAGGGCAAACAGTTGAACCTAATTCTGAGTCGCTAATTAAAGAAATAAAGAGTACCAAAAAGAAAATAAAACCTGAAGGAGCAAAGCAAAAAGAGCAATTTGAAATCATTGATCAATTTATAAAAACTCAACCAACCATATCCAGCGCAAAAACCAAGGCTCCGCTTCCTCCTGCAACCACAGACCTGACAGAAAGCAACTCAGCCTTTGGCGATAATATCATCTCTGAAACGTTAGTTGATATATTGCTCAAACAGGGTAAAAAGGACAAAGCAATGGAAGTTTTGAAAAAGTTGATTTGGAAGTTTCCACAAAAAAAGGCTTACTTTGCGGCTCAAATTGAAGAACTGAAGAAATAGAATTATGGGGTACACGTTGTTAGTAGGTGGCATTATTTTTATAGCAATCTTGCTTGTTTTGGTTGTTTTAGCTCAAAATTCAAAAGGTGGCGGCCTGTCCAACCAATTCGGTGGATCAGGTGCAAGCAATCTTATAGGCGTAAAAAAAACGGGTGATTTATTGGAGCGCCTTACCTGGGGCTTTGCTATCGCCATCATGGTTTTAACGTTGGCAACAAATTTGACCAACCCAGGCGTTGGTGTAACGGATGAAATTATTGAACGTGCAAAAGAACAGCAATCTGCCCCTGGCCTCGATCTTAGAAAGTCAACGCAGAATGGCGATACCACGAAAAATTAAAAATATTTTGATAAATGAAGTGAAGAAGCCCTTTCAAGGGCTTCTTCTTTTTTATGCCATCGCTGGTGTTAGGCCACTGCCAGTCTTTTAATTAAAAGACGCTTCGCAACCGGCATCAAAGTTTGTACAACTGGAAATTTAAGTTTAGAAACCACCAAATACGTGGCGGGGTTAGGCAAATCTGTAAACTGGCGAATTAGGTTCAACTTGATTTGCTCATAACTGTTAGAAAAACTCCTTTCAGTTGTCGAAATATGCCGTGTATGAATTCCTCGCAATTTCTCGTTGCTGTTGTCAAAAATTGTTACCTGAAACCGATAAATATTCGTTTCCCTCTCAGGCGGCTGACTTACAAAAAGGTATCCTTCTTGAAAATACAGTGAAGTCAGTCCAACAGGTGAAATCTCACATTGTGACTCCACATATTCATAAATAAAAGATCCTTCCTCCAAAGAAGACTTAAACTGTGGCAAAGCAAATTCTATGATTGATTCAATTTCTTGCATGACTGCATCGTCCTCAACAATCTTCCTGTAATTAATTTCCAGGTTTTGCAGGTTTTCAAGCGAAAGCCTCTTTGGAAACTGATCATAGATCATTGCCTTGTTTTCTTTTATCGCGATCAGGTTTCGGTGATGGAAGACCAGATCAGAGAGGAAGGGATAAAGCTCCACTCTTGTGAATGATTCTTTGACTTTTTTCAAATAAGCCAATAATAGGTACTTCTTGTACTCAAAATCCACAAGCCCTTCGGTGAGCCAATTCTCGTTCAACTGATTCATTTTCATCGTGGTTTAAAGTCTTCAATCACTTTCTATCCTAAGTATACGAAACTGAACCAAATTCTGCCATCCTGCCACATTAAATTATAAAGCATGACAGGTATGACAATTTTGTACATCTTTGCAGCCCCAACTCGGAAAGTCTGTCCTAAACATTGGAAAAGGTGAAAATGGCATGAAAATCGCCATAACCGGAGTTGTTAAGGTTAATATATTTTTAAACAATAATTCAAACCATATGGCAAAAATCAATTTTAAACCAAATGAAGACAGAGTGCTTGTTGAAGCAGCACCTGCCGAACAAAAAACAGCTTCTGGACTTATCATTCCCGACACAGCTAAAGAAAAACCACAAAAAGGAAAAGTGATTGCGATTGGTGAAGGCTTAAAAGACAAGCCTGTAACTGTGAAAGTTGGAGACAACGTGCTTTACGGAAAATATTCTGGCACAGAGATCAACTTCGATGGCAAAGAATACCTCATCATGAGAAATTCCGACATCTTCGGAATTATATAATTTTCAACTAATCATAAAAGAACTACTATCATGGCTAAAGAAATAACATTCGATACAACCGCCCGCGATAAAATAAAAAAGGGTGTAGATAAATTGGCAAATGCTGTTAAGGTAACACTTGGTCCTAAGGGCCGCAATGTGATCCTTGACAAGAAATTCGGAGCGCCAACTGTTACTAAAGACGGTGTGTCTGTTGCAAAGGAAATTGAACTAAAAGATCCTATTGAAAACATGGGTGCACAACTCGTGAAAGAAGTAGCTTCTAAAACTGCTGATGCAGCCGGTGATGGTACTACCACTGCTACTGTATTAGCTCAGGCTATCTACTCAAATGGTATCAAAAACGTAGCTGCCGGTGCTAATCCAATGGATTTGAAACGCGGTATTGACAAAGCTGTCATTGCTGTGGTTGAAAACCTTAGGAAGCAGTCTAAGAAACTTAAAGATTCAAGCGAGATTTCTCAAGTTGCTACCATTTCATCTAACAGCGATGCTGAAATAGGAAAGATGATCGCATCTGCAATGGAAAAAGTAGGTAAAGACGGTGTGATTACCGTTGAAGAAGCAAAAGGAACTGAAACTGAAGTGAAGACTGTAGAAGGTATGCAGTTTGATCGCGGTTACCTTTCCCCTTACTTCGTTACCAACACAGAGAAAATGGAAGCCGACCTGGAGACTCCTTACATCCTGATCTACGATAAGAAGATCAGCAGTATGAAAGAGCTTCTTCCTATCCTTGAGCAAACTGCACAAACTGGTAAGCCATTGGTGATCGTCTCTGAAGATGTTGAAGGTGAAGCCTTGGCTACATTGGTAGTAAATAAAATCCGTGGCGCACTGCGCGTTGCAGCTGTTAAAGCTCCAGGATTTGGTGATCGTAGAAAGGCTATGTTGGAAGATATTGCTATCCTCACAGGGGGTAAAGTGATCTCTGAAGAAACCGGTATGAAACTAGAAGATGCCAAACTAGAGTATCTTGGAAAGGCAGAAAAAATAACCATTGATAAGGACAATACAACGATTGTAAACGGAGCTGGAAAGAAAAGTGAAATCCAAAGTCGTGTTAGTCAAATCAAAGCTCAGATTGAAGTAACCACATCTGATTACGATAAAGAGAAATTACAAGAACGTCTTGCCAAAATTTCAGGTGGTGTAGCTATCCTTTATATCGGAGCTGCAACCGAGGTTGAAATGAAAGAAAAGAAAGACCGTGTTGATGATGCATTGCATGCAACTCGTGCTGCTGTTCAGGAAGGAATCGTTCCTGGAGGTGGTGTAGCATATATCCGTGCTATTGATGCATTAAAAGATATAAAAGACCTTGGCTTAGACAATGAAGATCAGGCAACAGGTGTTAACATTGTTCGTCTTTCACTCGAAGCTCCTTTGAGAGTTATTGCTGAAAACGCAGGACAGGAAGGTTCTGTCATCGTAAACAAAGTACGTGATGGCAAGAAAGACTTTGGATACAATGCGCTTGAGAACAAGTTTGAAAACTTCTTCGATGCAGGTATCATCGATCCTACAAAAGTAACGCGTCTTGCTTTAGAGAATGCAGCATCAATTGCCGGCTTACTCTTAACTACTGAGGCGGTTGTTTCTGAGATCGCAGAAGAGAAAGAAATGCCTCAAATGCCAGGTGGTGGCGGAGGAATGGGTGGAATGATGTAATCTCCATAGCGTCAAATAAAAGAGGCTGTCTAAAAAAGGCAGTCTCTTTTTTTTTCAATCTTGCATCCTTTTACGTTGACTAGCCCCTGAAATCATCAATTACGCATGCGAACTCACAATCAAAAAAACCCTCAGCTATTATTCCTCTTTTTTTAATAAATTAGCATCAGAAATAAGTTATATATGGTTATCCACAATTCTTTCAATGACTTTGTGCTGTTTCTATACGTTCACATGGCACATTCCGATGGTGAGTCACATGATCTTGAGAAGGGCGTAATACTTGAAAAAATGTCGAAGTTGTATCCACCTGAAAGCGACTATGATAAAATTTTTGAGGATGCAGTAAAGGCATATGATCGTGTAGATAAAAGTAAGGTAACAGATCTTATGCGAGAGACATTCAAGCATTTTGACCATGTGAAGTTTGCTCAGAAATACAAAATCTATACTGATATGTATGACATCATTAATGCCGATGGCATAGTACATACATTAGAAACAAGGGCACTAAAGGAATTGAAGCAGATTATTGATATTGGGACTGAGAAAAGGTAAGCGGAAATCTAAAGTTACTATTGAAAGCCAAGGTTAACTTGGCCTTTTCTGTTAGTCAGCTTTTTTGTTTCCTATTCTAAATAGCATCGTTGCCATAGCAGCAAAGAAAAGTACACCGAGAATAGCATATCCATTTGCACCCAAAAGATGTGTTAATCCATGCTCAGCGCTTATCAATTTTAGTTTATTGAATACATTGTCGTTTACCGAAAGGAGAGCGACAATTACACCTGCCAACGCGCCACCAGCGATCAAACCTGTTGCAAAAAGGCTTCCTCTACCTAAATCCTCGTCTTGCTTAGCATCACCTCTTCGCTCAGCCTTCCAATCAATTAAGCCTTTTACTGCTCCACCTATAAAGATCGGGAGCGTTGTTGACAATGGTAAGTATAAGCCTATGGCAAAAGCTAATGCCTTGATACCGCATAGTTCGATCATTACTGCAATAAAAACACCAACAATCACATATTGCCAATCCAAATTAAATGACAAAATACCCTTGGCTAAAGTAGCCATCAACGTTGCTTGTGGAGCCGGGTACCGTTCACTTCCAATAGCATGGATAATTCCCTGTGAAGCCATATCAGCGGTAGGGGTATCCAGAACTTTTACCACCACACCAATCGCAATTGAAGAAACTATGGCACCAATGAATAAAGCAAGTTGCTGGTAGCGTGGTGTCGCTCCAATTATGTATCCGGTTTTTAGGTCTTGAGAAGTCGCCCCCGCATTAGCCGCGGCAATGCAGATCATTCCACCCACCACAAGCGCCAAGGGTTCATACACTCTTCCGCTCCATCCAACAGCTGTAAAAATTAAACAGGTGCCCATTAGCGTAGCTATCGTCATTCCTGAAATTGGACTATTGCTTGACCCAACAAGTCCAACAATCCTGCTTGCCACAGTCACAAAGAAAAAACCAAAAATGATAATCAGTATTCCTATTAAGAGCTTTTGTAAAATCCCTTCTCCAGGAATGCCGGGCAAAACAGTCATCAATGCTACCAGTCCAATGCTTCCAAAAATGACGACCTTAAATGAGAGATCACGGTCTGTACGTAAAATTCCCTCTTCGCTTTTCTCCTTTAGGGAAGAAATACTATCACGGAATGATCCAATGATTGTTGGGATGGTTTTAACAAGTGTAATAAATCCACCAGCAGCTACGGCACCGGCTCCAATTTGCCGGATATAAGCAAAGTATAACGCACTGGATGGGTTAGCAAAAGTTTTTGAAATAGGATCCCAGCCTCCTTTGCCTCCAGCAGTTCCGATGTCAGCGAGATATCCCAATGTCACAAGTTGCTGTGCCACGGTTTCAAGTGGAACCAAGGTTGATAGCAATGGAATGATAGCCCACCAGGCAAGCACCGAACCTGCGACCAATACTCCTCCAATCTTTGGCCCTATTATGTATCCAACACCTAAATACTCAGGTGTAATCTCCCCGTTGGTGGTAGCCGATGGCCAAAACTTATTGAGATGACTGGTAACATAGCCAGGTGTCTCAGCGATCACGTGAAATACTTTCTGAAGAATAGCATAACCCATTGCTATACCCATGCCCATAAAGGCAGTAGCTGCAAATACCCCTCCCTTCTCTCCCGCCTGTAAAACTGATGCGCAGGCTGTTCCTTCCGGATAAGGCAAAGAATCGTGTTCCTTCACAATTAATGATCTGCGAAGAGGAATCATCATGAGGGTACCCAA
>JAENVX010000499.1 GCA_016650355.1 Bacteroidia bacterium
ATGTTTATAGATGTTTCTACACAGTCTATTTTAACGGAAAAAATTAATAAGATTCTCCCGTTGAATGTATTCATTTTGACCATGCTTGTTGGCGGTCTGGTAGGAGGATTAGCTTCCTTAACGGGATCGCTTTTGAATTCGATAAAGATGAAATCTTAGATCAGTGATGTCAGCCTTTAACTTATCCTTGCAATTGATGGTTTTGTCATGGATGGGTTGGATGGAATGGCCTGATCTACTCTTATCAACTTCTTTCTCACATGGTACATGACGGCTTCGATGGAATTTTTTCCCCTTTCTTATAACATCTTGCTGGAAAACACAAATCAAAACAAACTGTACCTGGCAGCAGAAATTCAGCTCTCGCCTATCTTTGTGCCGAAGATTAAATCAAGTTCCAGCGACACTATACTACTTTGGAGAAAACGAGAGGAGCATAATGTTTTATTCAATATATGTAGTATATTAATACAATAATCTGTTAATTATAGATTATCTTATTAAATAATTACATATTTGTAGATGGATTTTGCAGAAGCCATAAGACTTCACGCCCACCAGCCCCTGACCCATCAGATGTTGAATTCCTTATTAAAGGACTATCAGCAGCCAAATGATAAAATTCACAAGCTACTTCGTGACGGTCTTCTCCAGGCGGTCAAGAAAGGACTCTACATTGCTGGTCCGAAGCTGAGTTCCAGCAGGCCCGAACCATTTTTATTAGCTAACCATATTCTGGGACCAAGCTATGTGTCTCTTGAAACGGCACTGGCCTATTATGATTTCATACCGGAGCGAGTATTTGAAATTGCTTCGATGACAACAAAGGCTTCAAGGAAATTTAAAACTGAGACAGGAACGTTTAGCTACACAAGATTACCCTTACCCTACTATTCCTTTGGGATCCGCCAACTGAAGTTGGCAGATGATCAGTATGCGATGGTAGCCACTCCGGAAAAAGCCTTGTGTGACAAGATCATTACAACGTCAGGCATGCTGTTCCGAAGTAAAAAAAGTACGCGCGAATTTTTGCTTGAGAATATGCGCATGGATGAAGACAAACTAAGAACGTTAAACACAAAAGAAATTTCAGGCTGGTTATCTGAGACAGCAAAAGAGGAAAGTTTACAATTGCTCATTCTTACTCTTGAAGAATTATGATAAAAGATTGGCTTGCGGAATACAATCCTAAAACGCAGGATGATGCGAAAGACGCGCTTCGCGAGATTATGCAAGAGGTTGCCCTTGCCGGACTCTACCGGGCCGGTTTTTTTGAAAAGGCTGCTTTCTATGGAGGCACAGCATTACGCATATTTTATTCGTTGGATCGGTTTTCAGAAGATTTGGATTTTTCTTTGCTTACGGTGGACGCTGAATTCACACTCGACAAATACATGAAGAGTGTTCATACTGAATTTGAAGCATTGGGGATGCATGTTTCCATCACCGACAAAAAAAAGTCAAAAGAAAGTTCGATTGAATCTGCCTTTCTGAAATCGGAGACTATTTGGAAGGAGTTGGTGTTGGAGGGTGTTTTACCTCAACATGGATTAACCCAACGGGCAATCATTAAAATTAAAATCGAAGTTGACACACGACCACCGACAGGATTTGAAACGGAAGAGAAACTTCTTCTCAAGCCATTTTCTTTCTATGTTAAATGTTTTAAGCCCCCCTATTTGTTTGCTGGAAAGATGCATGCCTTGTTATTCCGTAAATGGAAAGAAAATGTGAAAGGAAGAGATTGGCATGATCTGGAATGGTATGTCAAAAAAAAGACACCACTTGACCTGGCCCATTTTACATTGCGCGCAAAAGCCAGTGGTGATTTGCCAGAAGGAATATTCACAGAAAAAGAATTCCGGCAATTGCTTGACTCAAAAATACGTGCGGTGGATATCGAAAAAGTAAAAGCAGATGTCATTCGATTTATTCCGGATAGCAGTACGCTTACTATCTGGTCAACTCAATACTTTCGTGATTTGGTTACACACTTGATTGTGAAGTAGAGGAAGTGGGTGAAATGGAGAACCTTCAGAAGTAAAATATCCTTCACCATTTCTTTAGACAAGCCGTGCCCGGTCAGGATGTCCAACATTTTTTCGAGCATGCCTTCCAGTTGTTGCATCTTGCGATCCGGTTCATTATCCCCTGTTTGGGAATTCTGATGTCCAAACAATTTTCCATGGTATTCCCATTTTTATTGACAGTGTTTCGCCTTGATTATGTTCAGCTAAACGATTCGCTAAATCATGTGTATGTCCAGTATAGTATCTGGAGACAGATTCACTGAAAAGAATGTATGTGATAAATTTCATACCAACAAAAAGACCTCTCCATTTACGGAGAGGTCTTTGTCGGGGCGGCCCTGACGACCTTGGCGCCTCAAGCGCCACGCGATAGATCAGCAATGAACCTTTTGGCTCCGCGCCTTTTGATAGTACGTTCCATTTTCATTGCCTCGGCTCGAGATGGGAATTCTGATGTCCATATAACTCTCCAGGGTATTCCGATTTTTAAAAAAACCACCAGATCGGCTAAATTCTCGAATTCTGAGGTTATATTTGCACTCCTTTTTGGGAAAGGAGAGGTGGGTGAGTGGCTTAAACCAATAGTTTGCTAAACTGTCGTACGGGTTATTCTGTACCGGGGGTTCGAATCCCCCCCTCTCCGCTGTTCTTTGAAATGATGGTCTCATAGCTCAATTGGATAGAGCAGCTGCC
>JAENVX010000500.1 GCA_016650355.1 Bacteroidia bacterium
ACCAGTAAATAAGGAATGGAAAGTGGTTGAACTTGAAAATGATTTTATCAGAGTAATGATCCTTCCCGAGATTGGAGGAAAGATCTGGGGGGCGTGGGAAAAATCTACAGGAAAGCCATTTCTCTATTACAATCAGGTTGTAAAGTTTCGTGATGTTGCGATGCGGGGGCCATGGACAAGTGGTGGTATTGAAGCGAACTATGGAATCATAGGGCATACGCCAAATTGCGCGACACCCGTGGATTATTTAACTGAGAAAAAAGAAGATGGGAGTGTCAGTTGTTATATAGGTACGCTGGACCTACTCACTCAAACATATTGGACAATCGAAATTAACTTACCCAAAGATAAAGGCTATTTCACAACTCGTTCTTTCTGGCATAATTCGACACCACTCGAACAATCGTATTACTCCTGGATGAACACAGGCATCAAAGCAGCAGGGAATCTTGAATTCATTTATCCGGGGAACCGCTACATAGGACACGGTGGGGAATATGCTGACTGGAAAATCAATAAGGAAAACGGAAAAGACATTTCGTTTTACGAACAGAATAATTTTGGGGGCTATAAATCGTATCATGTATTTGGCAAATACACAGACTTTTTTGGAGCCTTCTGGCATGCTGACAATTTTGGTATGGGGCGCTATTCAGCGCACGATGAGAAACCAGGAAAAAAAATCTGGATATGGGGTCTTTCACAACAAGGAATGATTTGGGATAAACTATTGACTGATACAGATGGTCAATATGTGGAGGTGCAGTCGGGAAGACAATTTATTCAAGCAGCAGACCAAAGTACTTTCACACCTTTTAAGAATCTTGGCTTTGCCCCGGCCATATCCGATACATGGATAGAGTATTGGTTCCCGGTAAAAAATACCAATGGCTTCGTTCAAGCCAATGCATTTGGTGCCTTGAATGTGCGTGTTGAGAATGGTTATTTAAAACTTGACATTTCACCCCTTCAAGACTTTACTGCAGAATTAAAAGTTTTGGAAAGCAACGCATCTATATATTCAAAAAATATCAGCATGGAAACATTAAAGGTATTTTCAGATTCGATATTATTTAATGGAAATGCCAATCAACTCACCGTAACCTTAGGAGGTAATAAGCTAATGTATTCATCTAATCCTGAGAACGGTTTATTGAATCGTCCTGTAGACACGCCTAAAGATTTTGACTGGAACTCCGTATTCGGATTGTATGAGCAAGGCAAAGAGAATATTCGGCAACGAAGCTTTGTGAAGGCCGAAGAAAAATTGAATAGCTGTCTGGCGAAAGATCCCAACTATCTTCCTGCACTTGGTGATCTGGCCATGCTGATGTATCGAAAAATGGACTATGAAAAGGGCTTGAGTTATGCTAGGCATGCACTAAGCATCGACACATACGACCCCGCAGGAAATTTCTACTACGGCCTCAACAATGTACAACTGACTAACATTACAGATGCAAAAGATGGGTTTGACATTGCAGCATTATCTGGTGAGTATCGCGGAGCGGCA
>JAENVX010000501.1 GCA_016650355.1 Bacteroidia bacterium
ACCGTAAGCAATGCGTTCTTCAATAAGCATTCCTACAAAAATACCTGAGGCAAAGCCAGCAGGGTAGGCGATATAAGAGACCCAATTATCAAAATGCTGAAAAATCTGACGGATGGCCATCAGCCAAATGAATGCCTCAAAAAAACCAAGAATAGTAGAGGTATAACGCCTTCCGCCAAGCATATAAATAATGCGGATCGTGCTGATTGAGACATCACAAATGCGAGCAAGGAAAATAAGGAGAGGTAAGATGAGATAGGCAAATACATTTTCAGAAAAGCCTATTGTTTCAATAAAAAAATGTTCCATATTAAGTGTTATAGAAGTAGCATTAATTTCAACCAAACAAATCACCAAAAACCTCTGTCAGTTTCCCAAAGGATTTTACTTCAATTTTTGTTTTGCGCAGGTCAATTGACTTTTGACTAAACTTTGAAATATAGATCTCTTTAAAGCCAAGCTTCTCCGCCTCTGAGATGCGTTGATCAATACGGTTCACTGCACGAAGTTCTCCGCCTAACCCTATCTCGGCCGCAAAACAAATTTTATCACTCACCGGAATTTCCTGCATGGAAGAAATAATCGAGATACACAGGGCAAGATCAATCGCAGGGTCTTCTACATAAATTCCTCCAGCCATGTTAACAAACACGTCTTGAGTGCCTACACGAAAGCCACAACGTTTTTCCAACACCGCCAACAACATGTTCAAGCGTTTTTGATCAAAGCCAGTTGGAGTTCGTTGCGCGGTGCCATACGATGCCGCGCTCACCAACGATTGTATTTCAATTAACAACGGACGATTTCCTTCAATGGTAGCGCCTATGGTTACACCGCTAAGCAATCCGTCCTTTTGTGAGATCAATATTTCGGAGGGATTGGAAACTTCGCGAAGGCCGGTGCCTAGCATTTCATAGATTCCAATCTCAGAAGTTGAGCCAAACCTGTTTTTTGTGGTGCGCAATATGCGATAGGCCAAATGACGATCCCCTTCAAATTGAAGCACTGTGTCGACCATGTGCTCTAACACTTTTGGGCCAGCTAGCATTCCATCTTTGGTGATGTGGCCCACAAGAAAAACAGGGGTGTTTGTTTCTTTTGCAAACTTCATCAGCTCGCCTGCGCACTGTCGCACCTGACCGATACTGCCGGCAACAGATTCCAGCATGTGTGAATGGAGGGTTTGAATAGAATCAATGATGATGAGATTTGGCTCCAGCGTTTCAATAGCCTGAAAAATATTTTTGGTATTGGTCTCTGCCAACATATAAAAGTTTTCGTGGCTGTTAGCCGCTTGACTTTTTTCTTTCAAGGATATTCGTTCGGAGCGCATCTTAATCTGCTGCTCACTTTCCTCACCAGAAACATATAACACTTTTGCTTTTTCAAGCGCAAGACCTATCTGAAGCATTAGCGTGGATTTGCCAATTCCGGGTTCGCCACCAATAAGGACTAACGAACCAGGAACGATACCTCCACCCAATACCCGGTTGAGTTCCTGATCGGGCGTGGCAATCCGGATTTCGCCAGACGACTCAATTTCATTCAGGGTTTTGGGTTTGCTGGCTTTGCTCTTGCCAGAATCTTGTCGCCATTCGTTTTTGTCCCCTTCGTTTTTGGTGACAACTTCTTCCACAAAGGAATTCCAGGAAGCACAGGAGGGGCATTTGCCGATCCACTTGGGCGACTCGTAGCCACAGCTTTGACAAAAGAATAAGGTTTTGGATTTGGCCAACGTCTGGAATTTTTTCGAAAGTTAAGATAAACCTACGTTTACTTGATTCGATTTGGTTTATTTCAAATCTTGCTTAGGTAACAAAAAAAGGGCGGCATGAAAAATATCATTTCGGTTGGCGTATTCATTTTTGTGTTAGCTAATTTTTCATTGGCGCAAAAGCTTCCATTTGAGTTTGGAGAAATTCCCCCGGATCAATTGAAGATGACCCAATATGAAAAGGATTCGTCTGCGGCTGCTGTTGTTCTTGTCGACTACGGACAAACAACAATGCAGTATTTACAATCAGAGGGCTTCGTGTTACTATTTGAAAGATTAACAAGAATCAAAATCTTCACCAAAGAAGGATTGGATCATGCTAATTTTAGTATACCACTATATCATAGCGGAAATAGTGATGAAAAGCTTTCCGGTTTAAAAGCAGTAACATACAATCTTGAAAATGGCAAAGTCATTGAGACTAAATTAAAAAATGATGCAATATTTAAGGAAAAGCAAGACGCCAATGTTGACGTAATGAAGATAACTCTGCCTAACGTAAAGTCAGGCTCAATTGTTGAAATCACCTATAAAGTTCAATCTGATTTTTTATTCAATTTTCAGGACTGGGAATTTCAAAGCGCCATACCAATAATGTGGAGTGAGTACAGAGCACGCATGCCAGAATACTTCAACTATGAAAAGTACATGCAGGGTTATGTTCAGTTGGCAGAGAATGAGACGACCAAAGGGCGGAACTCAATAATAATACATTCAAAGGAAAGAAGTGAAGGGAACCTTACCAGAACAACATTTAGTGATGACAAAATTGATTTTCAGGAAACAATGTTCCGATGGGTAGCTAAGGATGTTCCTGCATTTAAGCCTGAACCCTTTATTACGACAGCGCGTGATTATATTTCTAAAATCAATTTTGAGCTTTCATTTACAAAGTTTCCGGATGAACCAATTAAAACTTATATGGGGAGTTGGGAAGATATCAATAAGACCTTTGCTGAAAGTCCAGATTTTGGAGGTGAGGTTACCGGGAATAATTTTCTAAAAAAGACGGTTGAAGAGATCACCATTGGTCACGATAGCCCGGAAGACAAGATTGGAGCAATTTGTAATTACGTTAAGCAAACCATTGCTTGGGATGGCACGAATAGAAAATATGTAAGCAAGTCATTAAAAAAAGTGTTGGATGAAAAAAAGGGCAATTCGACAGATATTAATTTGTTGTTGGCTTCAATGTTGGAAAAAGCCAACTTAATAGTGTACCCGATTCTACTGAGCACTAGAGATCATGGTTTTGTGCGTGAGGCAACTCCTGTTTCGTCTCAATTTAACTACATGGTGTGTATGGTTCGCCTCGGGGAAAAGCACATTTTGCTGGATGCAACGGATAAGTATTTGCCCATTGGCACCCTGCCGGAAAAATGTTTGAATGGAAATGGGCTGGCAATTTCCAAAGATGGATCCGAATGGATAAAGCTTCTACCTCCTGGAAAATCCAAAAAGATTGTCAATACGGAATTAGTCCTTGACGAGGCTGGTGAGCTGAAAGGAAAATTGCAGATCGATCGAACTGGTTACTATGCTCAAGGTTCACGAAAAGACTATTCTTCAAAAGGGGAAACGGACTACCTAAAGAATTTTCAAAGTTCCCGATCGTGGAAAATATCAAAGAGTGAATATCAGAATACAAGTGAACTACAGAATGCGTTTAAGGAAATTCATGAAATTACAATTGCTGATCATGTAACTTCAGCCGGAGAAATGATTTATTTGAGCCCGTTCGTGATGGATAAGGAAATAGAAAACCCATTTAAACTTGAAACTCGCGAATACCCGGTTGATTTCGGAAGCCCGTTTGACAACATGTATGTAATTAAAATTACAATTCCCGATAACTATATTGTGGAGGAACTTCCTAAAAGTAAGTTGATTGCCTTGCCTAATGGTGCTGCAAAATATTACCTTGATGTAGCACAAATGGGAAAGACCATCAATATTTCGAGTGGGCTGTCGGTAAATCGCAGTCTCTTTACTCAGGAAGAGTATCCGAATCTTCGTGAGTTTTATAATCAAATGTTAGCCAAACAGGCCGAGCAAATTGTTCTTAAGAAAAATAACAAATGAGAATACTTGTACCCGTTGTTGTTTCTCTAATGTCTTTCACTGCCTTGGCTGTAGATTTGAAATATCCTGTTAGTGAGATTCCGGAATCTTTAAAAAAAGATGTCAACGCTGTTATTCGGGAAGATAAGATGGTATATAAAATACTTTCTCAAAGTAAGGCTAGTGTACTGGTCTACTTTGCAGTTACAATTTTTAATGAGCGGGCATCAGACTATGCGGACATGCAAGTTGGTTATGACAAGCTTACAAAAGTTACAAGCTTTAGCGGAAGCGTTTATGACGCCACAGGCAAATTAATTAAGAAACTAAAAAGCAGCGAAATCATTGATCATAGTGCGTATGATGGAGGATTATATAATGATAACAGGTATAAGTCTGCTGATCTTTCACAAAGTACCTATCCGTATACGGTTGTATTTGAATACGAGAAGGACTACAAGTTTCTCTACATGATAGACGGATCGGTAGTTGTTTCAGATGAAAAAATATCGGTACAACATTTCTCCTATCAATTAATTTATCCCCCCAACATTGCTCCCCGGTATCATGCGCTAAATATGAATGACAAACCACGCCAAGAAAGAACAAGTGATGGACTGGAATCAATGACCTGGGAGCTCAATAATGTTATGCCCATCAAGTTTGAACCCCAAGGCACACGAAGAGATGTTGTGCCTCAGATAATGGCTGCGCCAACAAAATTTGAATTTGACGGGTACGTTGGCAATATGACAAGTTGGGCTGAATTTGGAAAGTGGATTAGCACGCTTAGCTTGGGGAGAAATATTTTGCCTGCAGAGACCAGACTAAAAATTGAGCAATTGACAGCTGGGCTGAAAACGAATGAAGAAAAAACAAAGGCGATTTATGAGTACATGCAAAACAAAACACGTTATGTAAGTATTCAATTAGGCATTGGAGGCTTTCAACCTTTTGAAGCTTCGGTGGTAGATCAGACGGGATATGGAGATTGTAAGGCGCTTTCCAACTATATGATCTCGCTACTTGATGTAGTTGGGGTGAAAGCCAATTATGCATTGATCATGGCTGGAAGAAATGCATCAAAAATGATCACAGACTTTCCCAGCTCACAATTTAATCACGCGATAGCGTTTGTGCCAAACGGAGCCGATACACTTTGGCTGGAGTGTACCAGCCAAACTAATCCCTTTGGATATTCTGGTTGGCATACGACAGATAGAAATGCACTGGCCATTACTGAAGACGGAGCAAGAATTATAAAAACACCAGGCTATACTGCAGAACAAAATATCCAATCAAGGACAGCCAACGTTTTCGTTCAGGCAAATGGAAATGCCACCGCTAAAGTGAAGACTACCTTTTCGGGATTGCAATACGAAAACGGATATCTTAGTTCTATTCTTGGTAATCAGTTTGACGATCAAAAAAAATGGATCCAGAATAACACGGACATTCCAAGTTTTGATATTAATTCATTTTCCATGATCAACGTGAAGGATAAGATTCCATCTGCAATTGTCAACACGGATTTTACGTTGAATCGATTTGCTACTGTCAGTGGTAAGCGGTTGTTCCTCACACCAAACCTCATGAACAGATCAACATTTGTTCCTGAGAAAGTGGAGAATAGAAAAACAAATGTCGTGCGTAAATCGGCTTACATCGATCTTGA
>JAENVX010000502.1 GCA_016650355.1 Bacteroidia bacterium
GCATTGTCCGGTCAATTTTATGCTCTCTCATTTTATATGTGGGAATGAACGTTCTCTAAATTACGTAAAAATAATGATTTCGATTTTCTTGTTTAAATTTATATGATCAGGAAACGCAAATTCAATTATTTTGTTTTGCTCTGCTTTGTTTACGATCTTCCCTGATCTCCTTACGGGTTTTCTGCACAGTTGCCGGAGGCTCTGATTTCGGATTTACCGGAGGCTTATTTTCAGGCAGTTGCCCGCTTTTATTTTCCTGAATTTTTGGCGTATTCAAATTTTGTAAACCCAACAAAAAGGTCGTTAGCAAGTAAACTAAAAATCAGAGGGTTTAAATTGTCCGTAGAAACTTTTTGGCGGTGGACATTGGCATACGGTTTAACCGGTTCACCTAATTTCTCGCGTAATTTCAACTCCCGAAAATAGCTTGCGCCAATTAATCCGCCAGAGGCACCGGTAATCAATACACTGTTCTCCATCAGTTGGCCATTAGTTAAACTATCAGCGGTTTGTAAGGCATTAAGCGTCCACAGTGAAGCACGTTTTCCGCCACCACTAGCACAGAGGAATACCATTTTTGGTTTTTGCTCTTCCGGGAATTTGGCACGCCAATTAATTAGTTGCAGTAGAACAGCTTGTCTATCGCTTTCAAGATTCGCACTGTCTGCTTGGGCTTGGATTGCCTTCACTGAATATTCGGCTGGCAGTATGTTGTAATCAAGGCCGAAGGCTTCGTATTTCTTGCTGAAGAAATCTTCACCTACCAGGTGATTCAAAACAAGAAATAGCACAAGCGCTGTTGTTACAGACCATCCCCCAAACCAGTAGGAGAATGCACCCGACATCATTACGAAAATTGTAAGAAAGATCATACAACTTCCGGCCGCAGGAAGTTGGAAAGTAGGTGAGTCTTTAAAGATCCCCAGAACAAGTACAATAGCGAAAATCACCAACTCAATGATCACAAGGTTAAAGTGGTTTTGGTCAAACACCTGAAGAACAGTTGCCCGATCATAGAATCGTGTCTTTTCAACTTTTTTTGACCGCAGGTAGCTATCGAGATAGTAGTTTACCCTAACTTGTTTTTTTTGCGCGATATCCAGTTTTTTCATTGCACTGGCACGTGTCATTTTCACATTACTCTTAAGTTTTTCATCGATTTTGCAAATGACATATTTAAAGATGTCTTTATTCGTGAATCGAAAATAGAGCGAGAACAATGAAATCATTATTGCATACCCTGAGAGTAGCCCACCCAGGTTAAAGAATAGGTCGACTCTTGAACTATACTCATTATTAATCTGGAAACCAATGATTTGATAGATATAGGTACCCAAGAAAATGATCGGGATTAGACTATTATTCAGGGTAAATTTTTTGAATGGACTCTCCAGCGCTCCGATAAAGGAAAAACGGTGACTGTCAGAAATATAACACGTAATATGAAAGGCCATGGTAAACCCTGCCGTCAGGCAGCCCATGATGAAAAAGCTGGTGAAGTTAACTTTGTTCAGGTATTCGGGATCCAGAAACAAATAGGGTATGCCCAGGTACTTCCCAAAATTGCCTGTGACCATAGTAAAGAGAATGATCCAGCAAAGAATCATCAGATGATTGCGCATTATGTTATTCAGCAGAAGCTGAACAGGGAAAGAGTATAAAACCTTCGGAAATAAAAAATATAGTTTGCGCATGACTGGTTGTCAAGTTAATTAAATTTCGCTATTAATAATTGTAGCTCACCCTATCTGACCACATTTGTGAGAGATTTATTTTAAGTAGGAAATTTGGAAAAGACCTTTTCGATATATCGTTCTTCGGCCGGATCAGGCAAAACACGAACGCTTGCAAAAGAGTACTTAAAGCTAGCACTTCGCTACAGAAACGATTATTTTAAATATATCCTCGCGGTCACTTTTGCCAACAAAGCAACCCAGGAAATGAAGGATAGGATACTTACCTACCTTGATAGATTTTCAAAAGGCGAGGCGAATGACTTAGCCAAGGAGCTTCAGGAGGAACTTGGTCTTGATGCTAGTACCTTTCAAATGCACGCGCATGAGGTTCAATCTAGAATTCTTCATGAGTACAATCAATTCTCCATCAGCACTATCGATTCTTTTTTTCAAAAAGTGATTCGGTCATTTACACGTGAAGCAGGGTTGGCAGGTGACTATCGGCTTGAAGTGGAGAATGCACCCGTGTTGGAGGAAGTGATCAATAATTTAATCGATGAGCTAGGAACCAACGAAGAACTGACGCAGTGGGTTGTAGAGTTTGCCAATGAGAACCTGGAAAATAATCGGGCGTGGGATACTCGCAAGAGCCTACTCGAATTTGCCGATGAGATTTTTAAGGAGGAGTTTAAAGCGATTGAAGTCGAAGTCAACAAGGCAACCTCTCAGCAGGATTTTTTCAAGAACCTATTGGTTGACTTAAAAAAGGATAAGTATGAATTTACTGGGTTTGTTAGATCAAAGTCAATCGAGGCATTAGGTATTATCCACCAGAATGGAATAGAAAGGGTTGATTTTAAATATAACCACGGAGGTGTTTACAATTTCTTTTCTAAGTTCTCAAAGATAACAAGTGTAAAGGAATTTGATGAAAAAGCTAAAGGGAAACGATCTGAAAATGAATTTCAGGATTCTAAGCACTGGCCAGATAAGGACACCCCACACAAAGCCATCCTTCTAAAGTTAGCTAAAGAAAAATTAATTCCATTATTAAATCAAATTTTGGAGTATCGGGATAAAAATTATCGAAAGGCACTAACGGCTGAGATCGTGCTGAATAATTTTTATGCATTTGGACTACTTGCAGATATTTCGCGGAAGCTTAAAGACTACAAAGACGAAAATGGTATCATGCTCCTGGCGGATGCCCCACGGTTTTTAAATGGGGTCATTCGGGATAGTGAGACTCCATTTATCTACGAGAAAGTATGATCATTCTATAGAAATTACCTGATCGATGAATTTCAGGATACCTCCGGGATGCAATGGGATAATTTTTTTCCGCTACTAACCAATGGGCTTGATCAGGGTTATCCAAGTATGGTGGTGGGTGATGTAAAGCAAGCCGTATATCGCTGGCGCGGAGGCGACCTTAAATTATTGCAACAAGATGTTGAGGGACGCATTGGAAAGGAGCGTGTCAACGTGAGAGGCTTAAATCAAAATTTTAGGAGTGCTTCAGAAATCGTAACATTTAACAATGCACTCTTTCAAGCGAGTGCTACAATAGTGACCATTGAAACAGGCAAGGCCATAACAGAAGAGGCTTATAGAGACGTACCTCAGCTTGTCTCCAAAAAGCAGGAAGGATTTGTTCAGATTTCATTTTTGGAAGGTGAAGAAGATGAAAACTGGAAGGAGTTGGC
>JAENVX010000503.1 GCA_016650355.1 Bacteroidia bacterium
GAGCATGGAATAGTTGATGGATTAATGCCGATCATTCTTTTCAGTGGTTACTTTTTTTCCTATTTTCGGATTGCTTCTAAAATTCAATATGAAGATTCTTCAATTTTTTTTAGTTCTTGCAACCTCTTTCTTCGCAATATTCCAAGGAGCCTTTTCTCAAAATCTTCAGCCAACGTCACACTATGTGGTGATTGGTGCATTTGCGAAGCTTAACAACGCAGTTCGATTTACTGATATGGCGAGTCGGGATAACTTCCAGGCTCAATATGCAATCAACATCAATCGCAATCTTTACTATGTTTTCGTATTTAACACCACCGAGAAAAGCAAAGCTTTCACCTTCACACGTAAAATTACGGACGAGACAAAATATAAAGATGCCTGGGTATTTACAGGAAATTTTGGATCGGAAACTGGAATTGTATCCAAACCATTTGAAGAGGAATCATTGGTAGAAGTAAACTTAACTGAGGTTAAAGCTGATGAGCCAATTTTAGAGAAATTACACAATATCGACTCAGCCATGATTCAGCCTGCTATTAGAGTCGATGCCTCAAGTATAAATATCGCTGTTGAAGAAGGACCAAAGCCAGCGCCTGACGGTAAGCCATTCTATTTTAAACTAATAAACACGGAATCAGGAAAAGAGGTGTTGGGCGAAGTGCAGGTAGTTGAATCAAAAGCAACTCAATACCGAGGATTCAAGGGCAATGAATTAATCTATTTAGTTCCCCCAAAAAATGGGACTGGAATTTATCAGATCACCATTCAGGCACCAGGATATAAGCCTGCAAAATTGGTGTTTAACTATGAAGATCCAAGCGCTGTTTCCTCAGGGGTTGGCGAAAAGCAAGAAACAATATTTACGTTCGATCTTGTTCAGGTAAAAAAAGGAGATTATATCGACTTTAGCAATGTCAGATTTTTCCACAATTCATCAATTCTTGAACCTGTATCACAGCCTGAGCTAAATGAATTAGTGACCCTACTAATGGATAACCCAAAGTATAAAATTGAAATTCACGGCCATTGCAATGGCAATGAATCTCGGGAAATAGTAGCACTGGGAAGCAGTACTGATTTTTTTTCCCTTGATGCGTCTAAAAACAAAAAGGAAACAGCTACACCAAAGATGTTAACTGAATATAGAGCTGAAACGGTTAGAAACTATTTGGTCATCCAGGGCATAGATCAGTCTCGTATTACCACAAAAAGCGAAGGAGGTAAAATGATGATTTACCCATTAGCAAGTACCCTAGCAAACTACAATGACCGGGTGGAGATAGAGGTTTTAAAAGCACGTAGATAGTTTTCTTCTGCCTAAGTCAAACAGAATATGAGCAGATGATATATATCTCTTTTCAATTATAGCCTTTTTTCATATTTTAGGTTCTTTAAATTGATACCAAATGCGTGTTTTAAGTTCAATTAGCATGAAATCTCATTATAAATTTCTGATTTTTTTATTTGTATTGTCAGGTTGTGGCAAATCGGGAAGTGAAAAACCAGTTGAAGAAAACCCCAATAAGGCATTATACGACCAGGTAATGGAAGTACATGATGAAATCATGCCGAAAATGGAGGTAATCTATAATCTAAAAGAAAGTCTAGAAGAGAGAATTGAAAATACTGCGAATATTGGTAAAACGCGTGGACAACAATTGGAGCAGACCATTTTGAACCTGGACTCAGCAAGGGGTTCCATGTTGCATTGGATGCAAAATTTTGAACCCCTATCAGATTCTTTAGACCAGGAAAAAGCACGAGATTATCTATTGACTGAGTTGGAACGGGTTAAACAAATTAGAGAGTTTATAACAGAAAACATTACGCAAGCTGAATCAGTGCTTAGCCAAAAGGAAGCGAAAGGGAATAAGAAGGCCTCTAATAAGATTGCTAAAGTAGAAAAAGAAACGGCTCCAACCCCGATCGTGGTTAAGCCCGCTCCTATCAAAGAGCAGAAACCGGTCGAACCTGTAGTCGTGCCGCCAGTTAAGGAGTTACCAAAGAAGGACTCTATCACTTCAAAGCCAATTGTAAAGGTTGATTCATCTGCCAACAAAATGGTTGCCGTGAAACCAGTGGAGAAAAAGCCTGACGGCAAGCCATTTTATTTTAACCTGGTGAATGCAGAATCTGGCAACAAAGTCTCAGGCGAAGTGCACGTTGTTGAGGCCAAGGCAACTCAATACTTAGGTTATAAAGGAAATGAACTTGTTTATTTAACAAAGCCACGAAATGTTGCAGGTGTTTATATCGTTAGTATTGCTGCCCCTGGATACAGACCCGAAAAATTAGTATTTAACTACGAGGACCCATTGCCTGTTTCATCCGGTGTTGGCGAGCAACAAGAAATCATTATTACGTTTGAAATGACCCATGCAAAAAGAGGCGACTATATCGATTTTAACGAGGTAAGATTTTTTCGCAACAGTACTATCCTTGAGCCTCATTCTCAAAATGAGTTGAATGGGTTAGTAGACCTAATGAAGGAAAATGAAAACTACAAGATAAAAATTCATGGCCATTGCAATGGCGATGATTCAAGACCTATCATCACATTGGGTACCAGCACGGATATTTTTAATCTTGACCCCACGCATAATAAGAGAGAAACAGCGACTGCAAAAAGACTGACGGAATTGCGCGCGGAAACTGTTCGGGATTACCTCGTTAGCCAGGGAATTGAGCTGGATCGGTTATCTATAAAAGGCGAAGGTGGCAAGATGATGATTTACCCGCGAACCAGTACCTTGGCAAATCGCAATGACCGCGTTGAGATTGAAGTATTAAAAGGACGATAGAATTCTGACTTTTTAACTAGTAACAGCTTTCAAAATATCATGTTGTGTGATAATGTGCACGGCATCCAGATTATCTCGCACCAATAAAGCTTTACTGTTTTTATTCAACAAAGAAGAGAGAACATCCAGCGTGCTGTCAAGGGCTACAAATTGCATCGGTTTATCCATTAAGTCACCCACGGTTTTATCTTTCATCTCTGGTTCAAATATTATTTTTTCCAACAGACTGGAGGACGATACACTACCCACAAATTCATCCCCATCAATCACAGGCACCTGATCAATTCCTTCTTTATTCATAATACGGATTGCTTCACCAATTTTTGAACTTTTAGAAATAGTATACAAACTGTTCTTTCCATTTCTTGCCGCGATTATTTCCCGCGCGGTAGAGAAGGTTCTTTCTTCAAGAAATCCATGGTCCTTCATCCATTGGTCATTGTAAACTTTGTTGAGGTAACGCGTGCCATGATCAGGCAATAATATAACCATCACGTCATCTTTCGTCATGTGCTCACGTGCATATTCTAATGCTCCGTGTACAGCAGAGCCACTACTCCAACCAACAAACATTCCTTCTTCGCGTGATAATCTTCTCGCCATTATGGCACCATCTTTATCTGTCACTTTGATGAATAAATCGATAAGTTCAAAGTCTACATTTTTTGGTAATATATCTTCGCCAAATCCTTCTGTGAGGTACGGGTAGACTTCATTTTTGTCAAAGATGCCAGTCTCTTTGTATTTTTTAAAAACAGATCCATATGTATCAATACCTACGGCCACCAGATTTGGATTTTGTTCTTTCAAATATTTTGATGTGCCGCACATTGACCCACCAGTTCCTACTGTTGCAGCGTAATGAGTAATTTTTCCTGCAGTTTGAGTCCATATTTCTGGGCCTGTACTTTCATAATGAGC
>JAENVX010000504.1 GCA_016650355.1 Bacteroidia bacterium
CGGCCGAAGCAGCCAGGATACGAGCAGATATAAGTGCTGCAGAAGCGATTGCTGCTCAGAAAATTGCTGAAGAGCAAAAAGCGCTGGCACTCATAGCGGAAGCAAAGGCTGTCAAAAATGAAAAGACAGCCGTGGAACAAACAAAGCGAGCTGAAGCTGAATCAAAGCGAGCCAATGAAGCTGCTGCCAGGGCTCTGCGTCAACAATACTTGTCAACAGCCAAAGGGATGGCACTAAAATCAAAGGAACTTACAAATGATGTTGAATTGGAATCTTTGATTGCCCAGCAAGCCTATCTGTTTAACACTGCCCATGTTGGCTATCCATACGATAATGATGTATACAACGGCCTGTCAAAGGCGCTTACTCAAAACAACGATCCCCTCACACTAAACCTTGAAGGGCACGACAATGGTGCAGCCAGAGCGCTGGTGGCGCACGCAAAGGCCAACCATATTTATAGTGGCGGAAGTGATGGCAGGATCATTCAATGGAGTCTAGTAGGGAACAAATGGACACCAAAAGAATTGGTTCCCTTCAGAGGTAGTATCTATCAGGTTTTTGCCATGGATGTGAGTGCAGACGGTAAGTGGCTGGCAGCTGGTGGTCTTGCAGCTGGTAATGCGTTGCAAAACTATGTTGAACTGTACGACCTCCAAAACGTGACAGCACCACCTAAAAAAATAAGTGGGTTTTCACTCAATGTTGACGATATTGAGTTCACGCCTGACAACAAAGGATTCTACGCTCGTGATAATGCAGGACGTAGCATTAAGTATTCTGATCTTTCAACAGCTAAAGAAATTTTTACTACGAAGATGAAGATCACGGACATTGCACTTAGTCCTGATGGCAGTAGACTTGCCGGCACAGGAAGTAATGGAGTTTTATATTCCTGGGATTTGAAAAACAACTATGCCATTAAAGAGGTATTTAAGAATCCTTCCGGAGCAGAACTCACGACACTTGCTTATGCGCCTGACGGCAGCCGAAGAATAGTAGTTGGGGATAACAATGGACTTCTTCGTTTGGTGACAGAGGATGCTTCCACTCCAACTCGAATTCTATCTGGCCACACGGCCCATATTGAACAAATTCGTTTCAATCATTCAGGAAAATTCCTCGCAACAACCAGCCGAGATAGGTCGGTGAGGTTATGGAATTGGGAAATGTTGAATGAGCCGCCCATTGTGCTGAGCGATCATGCGGACTGGGTATGGAGCGCAACGTTTTCACCAAATGACGACCAACTGCTGGTGGGTATCAACAGCAGTAGCAGTACCAGCGCCAAGACGAATGAGACCATTCACGCGTGGCCAACGGAAATAGAATCCATGTCGGACTTGCTTTGCAAATACGTAACACGGAATATCACAAAATTAGAATGGGATACGTATGTAAGTCCTGATCTGAAGTATGAAAAAACATGCTCAAATTTTCCAGCTAATGATAAATAAACGGTAGTCGGTGAATGGTAATCAGAGCTGATTACCAAAATAATAACAAAATAAAATTAGGAAATGAGGTACATCGTTGGCATTACTTTTCTTTCTCTACTCTCCGTTTCAAGCCAGGTTTTTGGTCAGGCCTCAACCTGCACGCAAACACTCAGACTTGTTCAATCCACCTATGAACAAGGAAGATTGCATGAACTGGAGACGCTGATGGGTGCTTGTCTTATAAATGGTTTTGACGATCAGCAAAAGTTGCAAGCCTACCGCTACCTGACACTCGCCTACATCTATCTGGAAGAACCTGAAAAAGCGGATGCAGCCATGCTGAATCTTCTAAACACAGATCATTTCTTTGAGCCTGTAGAAGGTGTTGACCCAGCTGAGTTTATTGCTTTATACCGCAAATTCAGAGTTAGGCCATTGTATCGATTCGGTTTTAAACTGGGGCCAACGGCTACCATGCCTGCCATACAGGAGATCTATTCTGTAAACGCCAACGCACAGGGTAACGGCAAATACAGCCCAAGCATTGGTTTCTCTTTAGGGCTGGTCTTTGAAAAGGATTTTCCTGATTTTATTAAAAAATTCTCCATTGCACCCGAAGTGGTGTTTATCACACGAAGCTATAATTACGCTAACACTTTATTAAATGAAAGTGATCAAAATCCCGGAAATGCGGTAATTAGTCAGGATCCAAACTTACAAAAGCAAAGCTGGCTAGATCTCAATCTCCTGGTTCAGTACAAAATCAAAGAAAATAAGTTCAATCCATACATTAGTGTTGGACCGGGACTAGGTTTATTATTGAAATCCACTAATGAAATTGAAACCGGGGTGGAAGGCCAGGGTTCTATAACCGGTTCATCCGTGGACACTAAAGAATCCTACAAATCATTAGCCTATTCGGCTATTCTGTCGATCGGCTCAAAATTTCGGCTCGGAGGCTTTTACCTTACTGGTGATATCCGGTATCAATATGGGCTGAATAACTTGGTGAACACATCCAGTCGTGGTAATGCTGAAGCACTTTTTGATTATGGATATGTTCCATCGAATTATAGTCAAAACAATTTTACGATCAACCTGGGATTAGTGATTCCATACTTTAGTCCTAAGAAGTTGATCAATTAATGTTGGGGTGAAAATAATAATAACGGAATTTAGCATAACAACATCGTGAGCATCAGCAAAGGAAAGTGGGAAGTGCAAAGCGGTATTATTTTTCAGAAGGCCATTTAAATAAAATACTATTGAATTGAATTGAATTGAATTTTAAGACGATGAAAAAAATTCTTTACCTGTCATTATTTGCCCTTCTCTCCTCCTGTCTCTCTGAAAAAAATGCCGACCCCGGCAAACCCGATACGTTCGTTCGCTATTTCAATGGAGGAAATAATGATGTGGCTCTAGTTGCGGAAGAAACTGGTGACAAAGGCATTGTCATTCTGGGAACAAGTGAATTCTCTACTGATGGAGGATTGACAAGTAAGTATAAAATTAAGCTGATCAAAACAGATGGGTATGGAAATGTGATCTGGAGTACTGTATATCCTCCATTCAGCAATACAACCAAAAGTATAAAGGCAAACTCATTACTCCAACTAGGCTCACCAGCTGGGTCAGAAGGGTTCCTGGTAATTGGAGAAAGTATCAACAACGGTAAATCGAAAATGTATATTCTGGAAGTAGGTACTAATGGTGATACCTTAACAACAAAAAAAACTATTGACTTCCCTACATTGGATCCAACACTTTCCATTTCTATTCAAGGAAAAGCCATTCAAGTAAACAACAATGGAAATTATCTGGTGCTGGGAGCTATCCCGAATGAGACAAACGATATGTTAATTGCAGAACTTGATAGTACAACACTTAACCCCATATGGGCAAAAGGATATGGAGCCGGAATCTCATCTTCGCTATCCAGTAA
>JAENVX010000505.1 GCA_016650355.1 Bacteroidia bacterium
AATACCGATACATAGTCAATATGATTTAGGTATGAATAATGGTGTTATAAATATTTTCATTTGAGTTGTCTTTTGATTACAGTCTCTCTCCAAAAAGCTTGTAACACAGGAACAACAAACATGGTCATGATCTGTATGGTCATTCCTCCGAAAGTAGGAATCGCCATTGGTACCATCACATCAGCTCCTTTGCCGGTAGATGAAAGCACGGGCAGCAAAGCAATAATGGCCACCGCAGCAGTCATCATTGCAGGGCGTACTCTTTTTTTACCAGCAAGCAGCACAGCTTCTCTTACCTCAGCAACAGTACTTGGCTTACGCTCTTCAAATACCTGATGAATGTAGGTTCCCATAATAACTCCATCATCCGTAGCGATGCCAAATAAGGCAATGAAACCAACCCAGACGGCAACGCTTAAGTTGATCGTATGCATCTGGAACAGATCCCGCATATTCATATCCGCCACGGAGAAGTTCATAAACCAGCCTTGTCCATATAGCCAGAGCATAATGAAGCCGCCAGCAAATGCAACAAACACGCCTGAAAAATGAATGGAGGAAGCAATGACTGTTTTAAATTGAAAGTACAGGAGAAGAAAAATGATGATAAGACTTATGGGTATTACAATAGATAATCGTTTTACAGCACGCACCTGATTCTCATAACTTCCAGAGAACTTGTAGCTGACTCCGGCAGGTACTTGCAATGCACCTGAATCAATGTTGGTTTGAATTGCGGCCTGTGCATTATTCACCACTTCTACTTCCGCAAAGCCTGTCTTTTTATCGAAGAGGACATAGCCAACCAAAAAAGTCTCTTCACTTTTGATCATCTGCGGACCTCTCATATATTCAAAGCCCACAAGCTGCGAAAGAGGAATCTGCGCACCCGTTGGAGTTGGCACTAAAATTTTACCAAGAGATTCAGGACTATCACGCAACTCGCGCGGATAGCGTACCCGGATAGGAAAGCGTTCTCTACCTTCTACCGAACTTGAAATTTTCATCCCACCTATGGCAGTTTCAATAACCTGCTGCACATCTTCTACATTTAATCCGTAGCGTGAAATTTCATTGCGATTAATATTGAGATGGAGATACGGTTTCCCCACAATTCTGTCTGCAAAAACAGCTTCGGCTTTTACGGATGGAACACCTTTTAGAATGCCTTCCAGTTGCAACCCAAAGGCCTCAATGGTGGCAAGATCTGGTCCATACACTTTAATGCCCATAGGCGCACGCATGCCCGTTTGCAACATGATCAATCGCGTTTCAATGGGTTGTAATTTTGGTGCCGATGTAACCCCTGGAATTTTTGTGACTTTTATAATTTCCTCCCAGATGTCATCAGGTGATTGGATGTGTGGTCTCCAGTTTCTGAAATACTGACCCTTGTCACTTGCTATCAATGAAGTAATCGGAACATGCCTGATTAATGCTTGCTCATTGGTAAGCGTATCACCCGAAGTTAAAATAAATCGATCCTTTTTATCCACCTTGAAGCGCACCCTGTGGCCAT
Organism: Bacteroidia bacterium; assembly: GCA_016650355.1. Classification (GTDB taxonomy): domain Bacteria; phylum Bacteroidota; class Bacteroidia; order Cytophagales; family Cyclobacteriaceae; genus ELB16-189. The sequence goes on from JAENVX010000505.1 coordinate 1,520, forward strand.
CCTCATTCACTGAATACTCTGGTTTATAGTTTATGACGTTCTCATACATGGAGATTGGAGCGGGATCAAGCGCAGATTCTGCTCTGCCCATTTTACCAACAACCATATCGATCTCGGGGATGTTGCTAACCGCCCTATCTATTTGCCCTACTACCTCACGACTATGCTCAACACCAGCATGAGGCATTGAGGTAGGCATCAAAAGATAACTTCCTTCATTTAAGGAAGGCATAAATTCCGAACCAATTCCTGGAAAGGTTTTTGAAAGGGCTTTCCATGGTTTCAATTCGCGCACGCCCTTACCAACGAATCCAAATGTGTTATCGAATCCTAGCCAAATAATTATACCCAGTAGAATAGTGAAGATAGGTACCAGCATGAATTTGCCTTTATTCACGAGGCACCATTTGAGTATAGGTTCGTAGAAATGAACCACGGACATCAATGCACCAAGAATGGATCCTACTAGGACGATGACAAAGAAGTAATTCAGCAACACAGAATTTTGAACACCCAATGGCATCCATTCTTCTGCCAGAAAAAATGAAGCGATGAAAAGTGAAAGTGCCAAGTTGATATAATCAGGATAGCTCTTGAGTTTCTCTGACCATTTACTGGCCAATAGATTATTGACACCTACTAAACAAAGTACCAATGGTAACAGCATGCTAAAATAGATTGCAAATAAAACTCCTGCTATCACAAAGGCAATGTTCCATGTTCTCCTAACTTTCGTTTTATCATAATTAATCCCGAAGATGAAATAAGCGAGAGTGGGCAACACCACTAAACCCAACACGAAAGATCCCATCAAGGCGTAGGTTTTAGTAAAGGCTAGGGGCCGGAATAATTTTCCTTCAGCAGACTCCATTGCGAAAACAGGAATGAAACTTACAACTGTAGTGGCAAGTGCTGTGGTGATAGCAGAG
>JAENVX010000506.1 GCA_016650355.1 Bacteroidia bacterium
CTATATACCTGCATACCATCTTTGGTTTGTACATCAATCTTGAATTCGGGAGCCACAAATATATCTCCATAGGAGGTGCTGAGTTTCAGGTTTGCTTTGGTAGCCTCGGGAAGGGTTACATCAACATAACCATAGATGGAAACAATTGAGATTGGATCTTTTATACTCGTATTGAAGATGGCTTCTACATGCCCATAAGTAGTTTCTATGGTCAGTGGCCCTGTAACATTTTCCAGTTCAATACTATTGTAAAGGGCAGAGACTTCAATCTCATTGGTCAGATTCACGAACCTGGCCTCCCCCCCATATTGTGAGTCGTGGTTGAACGAAATAATAAGATTTTTTGGAACTAGTATTTTGATGTCGGGCGAATCAGTCTTCTTTAGTTGATAAACCTGAACAACATTGTCCTTATCAACAACATGAATTCCCAATCCTGTATTATCATCCATGTTAAGGCTGTTCACCGCCCGCAAACCCTCTGCCCGTTCATCTTTTTTGTCCCGGTGACTTTTAGAACTAAAAATGATTTCATTTCCATCGTGTCCTTCAACGGTAACTCTCCCGATATTCAATTCGAGTCTTCCGCTGTTTTTGGAAATTTTAAATTCCTGGGCCGGAAGCATTTCCGATATCATCATCAAAGCACAGGCTACTACTATTAATTTCTTGTGTGTCATTTTCAATTAAATTTTTACTGATTTTTATATCCTACCTATCCTTTCATGAAAGTTTCAATATTCCTGAGTAAGCCTCGTCTTTTACGGCTTTATGGGTTCCGGCATCATCCACCATGCGTTGCAAATCTTTGACGACCTCTTTTTCCTTCATCTGCACCATCAGTTGAATGAGTGTAATCTGGACCATCGGATCTTTTTGTGTTGATAACGAGGCGATCAGGGCTTTTCTAACTTGCGAATCATCATGAAACTTACTGAGTGCATCCAGGGCCGCAAGTCTTACATTGGTATTGGGATCTGAATGCATCGCCTTCAGCAAGGCCTGCACTACTTCATCATCCGGTTTTGACAGTTTCATGGCCACATTTACACCCTGGATACGTTGACTGGCTGACGATTCATTTTCCATCATTCCCAACATCATTTGTTTGGTGCTTTCCAGTTGCTTTCGCGTCTCTTCCATTTCTTTTTCTATGATGGCAAGCCTTTCGTGTTGGGCGTTGCTATTCCTGATCCAAAACCCAATGCCACCACCAATGATTAATAATGCAACGGCGGCTGCCATACGGTAAAAAGAGGGTTGGAAATAAACTGACTTCGTCTTTTTGGAAGCCGAAATTTCCTGTTTAAGAATTTCATCGAAACCAGATTTCAATTTTGCGGAAGGGGCAAGCTCGACGGACTTGTCCATTAAAGAAATCATTTCTTTCAACTGCTTGTATAATGTATTAGCGTCACCATTACGAATAAGCTCCTGTTCAACCATACGCCTATCAACTGAATTCAGCTTGTTATCGATGTAATCAATCAGCAAACTTTCCAATTTTTCTTTTTCCATAAC
>JAENVX010000507.1 GCA_016650355.1 Bacteroidia bacterium
GTTCAGTAACGCGCGAACATCCCGGGCATTTATGAGCGGCGATAGTTCTTCCATATCACTTCAACAATTTAATCGGTTAGCAGAACAACTCTCCTTATGATCCAGGATATACAAATCTTGAAACACACGCCATCATTTCATTTCTCCTTAAAGTTAATGATATCAACGCAATATTGAGTCGCTGGTCCAGGTTTACCCCAATACAAACATCATACGGCCAATTTTTTATGCCCGAAGTGACTAATACAGGGAGGATTGACTGCAAAATTGATATAGCGCATGAGGACACAGAGAGCCATGAATCCTCAAGGACGGGTGCCGCCGAACGAGGATGGGGTTTTTGAAAGAGTTCTAAAATCCATTACAGTAGAGTAGAAAAGAAGAAGAAAGCGGTAAAGGGTCTGAGCCACATTTTCTGTCCTTATCTTCTTCTTCCCCCTCATCAAACCGTACGTGCAGTTTTCCCGCATACGGCTTTCCTAAAATTTTCACCTGAAGCATTCACATCAAGGCGCAGGTTGATACTTTATTGGGTCTATTAGTCCATATTTACGAACCAACAACTCAAATGCTTGTTTGCGATACAAGCGGCTCTTCCTTTGACTTTTGCGGTTGAAGTATTTTACCAGTCGCAATCTCAGATAGGAGTTCAGTTTCTTCTTGGCTATATACGGATAACTTACTTCCTTTATTTCAAAATAATTCAGCCATCCTCTGATTATAGCGTTCAATTCTCTGACCAACATTTCCGGTTTGTAATGTCCCATCTTATTTAGGGCCATCCCAATGTTTTCCCTTATCTTTTTATTGGATTTTTCACTCGGCTTTACATTCCAAAACTTTGATCCTTGTGGATTCTTAAAGCTCCGGTCGTACCGAAATACGAACCCTAAAAATTGAAAAGGGGTTTCTCTGGCACTGATCTGTTTACTCTTTTCTTCATTGAGTGTCAGTCCCATTCGTCTCAGCAATGCTCTTAGTTTATTGAGCGATGTTTCCTCCAAGCTCCTCCCCATCAATACAAAATCATCCGCGTACCTTACCAACATTATTCCTGCTTTTCTGAATGTGCTTTTTGTGGAGTTAACAATCCTGTCTAGCAGGTTAAGATACAGATTAGAGAGTAAGGGTGAGATAACTCCTCCTTGTGGTACTCCTTCTTTGTTCTTCTTGCCCCCTTTGTATTGCCCATCTTCATATACAGGTGCCTTCAGCCATTTATTGATCAGCCTCAACACTCTTTTGTCCGTTATCCGCTCTTGAAGGGCTATCATTAGCTTATCATGGGGAATCGTATCAAAGTATTTGCTTAAGTCTGCATCATACACTTCTGTTTTGCCTGTCTTGAGGTGTTCTTTTATCTTGGTTATCGCATCTTGGGCTGAACGTTTGGGTCTGAACCCATAAGAACAATCTTCAAAATCCGCTTCGAATATCGGTTCTATTACCAGCTTACACGCCATTTGAGCTACCCTGTCTTTTATGGTCGGCAAGTCCATTCCTAACTGCACTCCGTCTCAAAGAGAAGTTGGGATCTGTAAGGATCACTCACCCCTTCCATCCTAAGTCTGGTAAAGAGCTACAAGTACTTAAAACCAGGAAGATCGCAGGCAAACTCTTCTTGGTACTACAAGGTGAACAAATCGGGAGCTTTAGCATACCTGCTGATTGGACGGATTATTTTCCGGCTGATCATGAAGTATCCCCCACCTCCGGTGCATTCATTTCTGTTGAATCACTCCTTGCATTGTGTCATCTGGCAAAAAAATTAAATAAATAATTTATAAATCAATTATTAAATACCTATCTTCGGACTACTTATTTAAGTGTCCCGACAATGAATACGAAATCAACCAATGCACTCAGAAAAAAAAGGCAACAGCTACTCAATAAACTTAATACCATTGATGGAAAATTTATCCGGGGCTCCATTACCGAGTCTTATAAAAAATGTGGCAAGCCCGGATGTAAATGCGAGAATGGTATTGGCCACGGCCCTAAGTATGCAATGACTATCAATTTTCCGAAACGAAAACCAGAACATGATTATATCCCTTTAGAATCGATAGCATTGGTAAAAGAGTATGTAACCACCTATCACCAGTTTAAAGTTATTGTTGAACAGATCTGTGTGATAAACAGGGAGATTCTAAAACGACGGGAAGAACTCTAAGATGGATCAAATGGTGATCGATATATCGGATAAAATGGAAGAGTTGGGATTACTGTTCGCCAACCTGATAGAAGATTTTCCTTTTAACGAATATATACATTCACCAAACAGCACACTCAATGAACAACAAGATCCAATCTTTTCATCATCTGAAAATGGCCTGCATTTATCTGAGACAGTCCACCATGTACCAGGTGATGCACAACCAGGAGAGCACCGATCGCCAATATGCGCTGAAGCACAAAGCCCTGCAATACGGATGGGATGCGAGTCGTATCCGTATCATGGATGGGGACCTGGGACAATCCGGGAGTCACACCACGGGCAGGGAAGACTTCAAGTCGCTTGTAGCCGAAGTGTCAATGAGCAATGTGGGTGCCATCTTTGTATTGGAAGCATCCCGTTTGTCAAGGAGCTCTGCAGACTGGAACCGTTTACTCGAACTTTGTTCGCTCACACAGACATTGATCATCGATCAGGACGGATGCTACGACCCCAGCCAATTCAACGATCAACTTCTTTTAGGTTTAAAAGGAACCATGTCCCAGGCAGAAATGCATCTAATAAGGGCCCGCCTGCATGGAGCCAAACTTAATAAAGCCAAAAGAGGTGAGTTACGTTTCCCCATACCAGTAGGTTACATTTATGATGATGAGGGCAACATTACATTTGATCCCGATGCCCAGGTTTGTCATGTCATTCAATTACTCTTTTCTGTGTTCAAAGAGAAGCAGACGGCCTATGCTGTGGTCCATTACTTCGGAAATAATAATATTCTATTCCCTAAAAGATCATACGGCGGCAGATGGAAAGGAAAGCTGCTTTGGGGCAGGCTTACTCATGAACGTGTCCTCAACATTTTAAAGCATCCCTTTTATGCAGGTGTTTATACTTTTGGGAGATATAAAAGTTTTAAAAAAATCAATCCGCAAGGCGAGATAATCACCAGGCTGCAACGACAACCGATGGAACAATGGCCTGTAATGATCAAAGATCATCACAGGAGTTACATCCCTTTTGGCGAATACGAAAATAACATCCAACAACTACAGGCCAACAAAGTAAAAACGCCTGATAATATTCTTGCGGGACCTCCCAGAGAAGGAGCCACTTTATTACAAGGGTTACTGATATGTGGTGTTTGCGGGAGAAGAATGACCATTCGTTATGCAGTCAATAATGTCATCGTACCCACCTATGAATGCAACGGTAGAAAACGCCAGGGACTGACTGGCTGTAGCTGTTTCGCTTTCCGTGCTGATACCGTAGATCCTCTCATCGAACAAAAACTGATCGAAGTATTAAAGCCTGCTAATGTATCCATTGCTATTAATGCCCTCTCTGAAATTGAAAAACGAAACGCCTCTCTCGATAAGCATTGGCAAATGAACATTCAACGCTGTCAATACCAGGCTGACATTGCACAGCGAAGATTCGAACAAGTGGACCCTGCCAACCGATTGGTCGCTGCTTCTCTGGAAAAGAACTGGAACCAGGAACTGAAAAAATTATCCCTCGCCACCAGTGAATACCAGCAACATCAAAACCAAAGAGAAGCAGAGTACCCTTCGCATAAAAGAAAAGAAATTGTTGCCCTTGCAAAAGAAATCCCTACTCTTTGGGCCAGAACCACTAACATAAAAGATAAAAAGCGCATTGTCCGCTTATTGATCAGTGATATCACTGTTACCAAAGACAGGGAAACAAAAACTCTCTTCCTCAATATACGATGGCAGGCTGGTCCGCTTCAACAAATCCAGGTAACTCTTCCTCCAAATGCTGCAGATAAAATCAGGTATCCACAAACAATGGTTGAGAAAGTCAGAGACCTCACTATGCAACATGGAGATGATAAAAAAACAATCGCCATACTGAATCAACAAGGCATCATGGGAGCCAAAGGAAAGCCCCTTACCAGGGACATGATCCAGTGGATCAGGTTCAAGCATAATATAAAAATGCCAATCTTAAAATCCAAAGATGAATTTACTGTTGGAGAAGTTGGTGCAATATTCAATATCTCCAGCCATATGGTCTATTACTGGATCAAAAACGAGTATGTCACTGCACGAAAAACTCCATCTAACAGCTTGCTAATTAAAATCACTTCCTGGGATAAAACTCAACTCCTGGAAAGAATCAAAAACTCCTATAAATCACAAACCATGATCAACCACCTTTAACTGCATGACCAGTTAATATTCACAGTGTAGTTATCCAAAAATATCAAAGAACCGCGTTCGGTATTAAAAGCCTGGCACTGCTGCCAAATTTTGAATACCACTATGGTGCGGTTTACCAAGCATAGCTTCACTTTTTAATGTTACCATTGACCTCATCTTGTTTTTAATTAAAATTGAATCGTTTATTATTTTGTTGATATTTGTACATATACCGAAAACATTCCTAACACAAACTGTAAACAAGTAGTATGAAAGCAACTTCGGAACGCCCAAGAGGCGTTGTGTTCCATCGTCCTTGGGTATTTCTACCCCTAAGATGGGTTGAGAAATATAACTCCCGGAACGTATCGCTTTCGCAATTTCATCGCGGTGTAATTTCAGGTGTGTCGATAATTCCTTTA
>JAENVX010000508.1 GCA_016650355.1 Bacteroidia bacterium
AGGCAGACAAGATTAAAAGGCAAATGATTCTTTTCATAAGTGTGATTAGGTAATTAAAAAATAATGGATAATTGGATGTAAATTCCGTGAATATTTATGTTTATGGTTCTTTGTGGATTTCAAACTCTACTCTTCTGTTAAACTGTTTGTGTTCATCCGTCTGTTCTTGAACTATAGGCTTAGAACTACCATAGCCTATAGCTTCTATCCGCTTAGTATCAATTTTAAATTCGAAAGCCAGGTATAATTTGATAGCGTCAGCGCGTGCTTGAGAAAGTTTAAGATTAGATTCTTCTTTGCCAGCCGAATCGGTGTGTCCTGATATTTTTAATTTTAAGTCGGGATGATCAATCATAAAGTTGGCAAGCTTGTTCAGGTCGTTGTGCATGGACAACAAGATATCGGCTTTACCATTTTCAAACTCTAACGATTCAAAAGCAATTTTACTTTCGATGGGTTCTGCAATTTTATTAATCTCAGTGTCGCCATCCATGAAAAAAATTTCTTCAATACGAAAGAATTCGTCTCCTTGAATAATGAGCAAATAGTTCCGTTTGTTAATCAAACTGAAATCAAATTTTCCATCTTCACGAATGAACTTAGGCGCCACTTCAACGCCCTCATCTAAATCAATGATGGAGACAATCCCCATCATTGGTTTTCCAATTTGATCCTGTAACGATCCTTTCAGGTTAACAATAGCTTCCGGTCGTGCTTCCATGGGCACAGGAAATGAATAGAGGTCAAGGTTTTTTAAGTCATCCTCATCCGACCGGGCGTAAAATAATTCATGCGATTTCGAATCGATCGTGAAATAATACTCACTACCTACACCGTTAACCAATGGACCAATATTTTTGGGTTCAGACCAACTTCGTTCTAGCCGGGAAGATTTGTAGATATCAAATTCACCAAAGTTTAACGGATGACCATTTGAGCTGAAATACAGAACATTGAATTTGTGATGCAGGAACGGACTCACCTCACTATTGCGGGTGTTTATAATTGGTCCTGCATTCAATGCCTTCTGCCATATCCCTTCGCTGTTCTTCACTGAAAAATAAATATCTGAAAGACCAAATCCACCCACACGGTTTGAGGCGAAAAAAAGTGTATCTCCTTTGTGGGTCAAGGAAGGGTGTGAGTCCCAACCCGAACTGTTTATGTTTGGGCCAAGATTTTTCAAGTCACCCCAGGTGCTATCTGATTTTAATTCGGCTGAGTAGATGTCACAATTTCCCAAGGTGCCCGGAGCATTACAACGCGAGAAAAATAGATACTTCCCGTCCAGGGTTAAACAAGCAGAGCCTTCATTGTAACTGGTATTAATTTTCTTGAACTCTTCTGCATATTGCCATATACTATCAACCCGAATACTATAAAAAATGTCTTCGTCATATGCAGGTTCATAACTAACTGTGCTTTTATTGCGTTTGGAGGTGAAGAGTAAAACATTATCTACGCTGCCAATCGTGGGACCATAGTCTTCTTTCTCGGAGTTTATACCCATACCCATATTAACAAGTATTGCACGCGGAGCCCGCAATGTGTCTATCTCTTTTCTATACTCAATAAGTTTATAATAGAAATCGAGGGGAACGTAATATTGTTTTTTATCTGTTTCTATGGAGTCATATACTTTAAACAATTCTTCGATATTGATTCCTTGTTGATGATGCTTCAAAATAAGTTTATAAAGCAAAATCGCTTCTCCTGGCTGCCCATATTTTTCAGATAGCTTAGCTAACTTCCAAATCAGTGGTGCATTCTTACTAAAGTTTTCTACGGCAAAATTTGAAACATACATTTTCAACTCAGAATACAGTGCCTCATCCTCTTCTGATTTATTCAAAGCCTGAATCTTCTTTAGTTTGTCAGGATTAGAATAGAATTTTCCACTGTTCACATTAGGAAAGGTGAATATGTCAGACTGGCTGTAAGAGGTCAGCGAGTCATTTAGTTGAATAATTCCGGCTTTTTTTAATTTTTTCTCCCGCTGGGCAAAAATATCTACCTCCAGGCACGTTAAAAGGAAGGCCAAAAGGATCAAATGACGGGTTTTCACTCTTGAATGGATTGTCGATAATTTATGGTATCAATCGAAAGTTGGAATAATTTTGCCTCATTTACAACGCTTGGCACTTTGATTGACTAGTTAAGACATCTAATAGTATTATTGTAGGCTCAAGTTTTTTATGTCAAATTGGCATTTTATTTATGTTTAAATCATTAGCGATTTCCCCCATGGTGCAGGAAGATTCAGAAGAGTTTATCCAATTGATCAACCCGGAACAAGAGTCTGATCTAAAGCCAGAGGACCTTCCGGAAGAATTTTCAATCCTTGCTATAAAAAATACTGTTTTGTTTCCTGGCGTGGTGATCCCCATTACTGTAACTCGACAAAAGTCAATAAAGCTTATAAAAAAAGCGTATCAAGGTAATCGCATTATTGGTGTGATCGCGCAAAAAAATAAGCTGGCAGAAGAGCCTGGAACAGACGATCTGTATCGCTCGGGAACAGTAGCGCGAATAATTAAGATGTTGGTGCTACCCGATGGAAACACAACTATTATTATTCAGGGTAAAAACCGTTTTGATATAAAAGAATATATTTCGGATGAACCTTTCCTTACAGCCAAGATAGAGTTGAAGCCAGAGATTCAACTGGATCGGAAAAGTAAAGAAGTGGAAGCGTTAGTTCAATCGTTGAAGGATTCAGCTTTCAAAATATTAAAACTAAATCCGGAAATTCCCCAGGAAGCACAAATAGCGCTTGATAATATCCATAGCACTTCATTCCTTATTCACTTCTTGTCTTCTAATTTGAATGTTGAGGTTGCGGATAAGCAAAAGATATTAGAGACGAACAACATAAGTGATCGTGGAACTTTGCTATTGCAGTACATGCTCAAAGAAATTCAAATGTTGGAGATCAAGCATGAGATACAAAAGAAAGTTCATACCGACATCGATCAGCAGCAGCGAGATTACTTTTTGCGACAGCAGATAAGAGTATTACAAGATGAGTTGGGCTTTGATGGACCGGACAAAGAAATTGAAAAACTTCGCAAGCGTGGCGCGGAAAAGAAATTAACCCCGGCTGCACTTTTACATTTTAATAAGGAACTGGATAAACTGCAGCGGATCAATCCGCAGGCAGCGGAGTTTCCAGTGGCGATGAATTATGTTGAATTCATGTTGGATCTTCCCTGGGAGGAATTCACAACAGATGTTTTTGATTTGAAACGTGCCAAAAAGATTTTGGATAAGGATCACTTTGGTTTGGAGAAAGTGAAAACGCGAATACTCGAATATCTGGCCGTGCTCAAATTGAAGAAGGATATGAAAGGGCCGATATTGTGTTTGTATGGCCCTCCGGGAGTTGGAAAGACTTCCTTAGGAAAATCAATCGCCAAATCGCTCCAACGAAATTATATCCGCATGTCATTGGGCGGTTTGCACGATGAGGCAGAGATTCGGGGACATCGCAAGACATACGTTGGGGCTATGCCTGGCAAAATTTTATTGAACATTAAAAAAGCGAAATCCTCAAATCCAGTTTTTATCTTAGATGAGATCGATAAAGTGCGTTCTGACTTTCGAGGTGATCCATCTTCGGCATTGCTCGAAGTTCTTGACCCTGAGCAAAACAATGCATTTGGTGACAACTACCTGGAAGTAGAGTATGATCTTTCTAAAGTATTGTTTATCGCTACTGCCAATTCACTCGATACAATTCACCCGGCACTACGTGATCGAATGGAGATTATAGAGTTGACGGGATACACCGTGGAAGAGAAGCAACAGATTGCAATTAAACACCTTGTCCCGAAGCAGCTCAAGGAACATGGATTAATACCAAAAGATGTTTCTTTTACTAAGGATGCCATTTTAAAGATCATCGAGAGTTATACACGCGAGTCGGGTGTAAGAAATCTTGAACGCAAAATCGGTTCGGTGATTAGAAATATAGCGAAGTCCGTGGCGATGGAGGAGAAGTTTGAAAAGGTAATTACCCCTAAATTAGTTGTTAAAATATTGGGGGTTGAAATATTCGATGAAGAACTATATCAGGGAAATGAAATAGCAGGAGTTGTGACCGGTCTTGCCTGGACGCAAGTTGGTGGTGATATTCTTTTTGTAGAATCCAGTGTGAGTAAGGGGAAAGGAGCGTTAACGCTCTCCGGGCAGTTGGGTGACGTGATGAAAGAATCAGCCGTAGCGGCACTTTCTTATTTGAAATCAAACGCAGCTTCGTTGGACATTGATCATCGTGTTTTTCAGCAGTATGACTTGCACGTTCATGTGCCTTCCGGAGCAGTTCCCAAAGATGGACCTTCTGCAGGGATTACAATGCTTACTTCATTAGCCTCTATTTTCACGCAACGGAAAATCAAGGAGAATCTTGCGATGACTGGGGAAATTACATTGCGTGGAAAAGTTTTACCTGTAGGAGGAATTAAGGAGAAGATATTGGCAGCAAAGCGAAGTGGTATCAAGGAGATTATTTTGAGCGCAAAAAACAAAAGAGATATTACTGATATCGAAAGGCAATATATAAAAGGACTATCCTTCCATTATGTAGACACCGTGGATGATGTGCTAAAAATCGCTTTGTTAAAAGATAAGGTAAAAAAACCTCTAAAGTTTGAATTGGTAGATACCAAGGCTTAATCAAAGGATGACATTCTTATACCCGTTGAAAAGCTTCGTTCCTTTCTTTTCTTTTGGAAAGAGACTATTAGCGGGATGTTTTGAGATGAGGTTGAGCTTCATGTACGTGAGCTTTATGCTCATCTCAACTTCTCTCCACTCCCAAACAAAGTCCCTTGAGTTCCTTAATCTTCCAGGGAACGCAACACTCTCCGCAATGGGTGGAGTTAATGTGTCATCTGCCAGTCAACATGTAAATGTTTTTCTGTCTAATCCTGCCATGGCTGGTGACACCACCAATGGTTGGGGATCGGCCAGTTACTTGTTTTATTTTGCTGATATTGGTATGGCCAACTTTTCACATCAGCATAATTTTAAAAAGGTAGGAGCTCTTTCATTTGGCGTCCAGCATCTAGGGTATGGACAGATTGAGGGATATGATGAAGTAGGAGTTGCTACCGGGGTGTACAATTCTGGAGAGACTTCGTTGTTCATTGGGAAAAGCCACCGAGTTAATCATTTTAGACTTGGAGCAAATCTTAAAGGCACCTTTTCAAATGTAGCTGGCTATAGAGCTAGTGCCTTACTGGTTGATCTTGGAGGGGTTTTCATTCATCCACATCAAGATTTAACTTTTGGATTGGTTATAAAAAATCTAGGTTTCCTTCTCTCAGAGTATTCAGAAACAAGTACAACTGAGCTTCCGTTTGATATTCAAGGAGGTGTGAGTTTTAAGCCAGAACACATGCCCGTGCGATTTTCATTTACGGCCCATCACCTGACTTCTTTTGATATTTTGTATTACAATCCTGCTGATGAGAGTGAAATTCCAAATACCTTGGATAAGGTGCTTGCACACTTTAATTTAGGCGCTGAAGTACTGATTCATAAACATGTAAATTTTCTATTAGGGTATAATTTTTTAAGGCACCAGGAATTACGGCTTGAAAATGCAGGAGGAAGTTCTGGAATTTCCGTTGGGGCGTTGGTCCGGGTAAGAAATATGGAACTATCCATCAGTAGGACAAGCTATGTAGCGAGTGGAAGTTATCAGGTCTCCCTTTCAGTTAATATTGAGAAATTAGTTTCACGCAAATAACCTGACCATTCAAGCAATCATTCTAATAATTATAAAATGGAAGCTAAATATTTAACGCCTCAGCAAATTGTTACAGAGCTTGACAAATATATTGTGGGGCAACACGATGCGAAACGTAATGTTGCAATAGCGTTGCGCAACCGCTGGAGGCGAATGAACATCACATCTGAGATGAAGGATGAAATCATTCCAAATAATATTCTTATGATTGGAGCCACAGGCGTTGGGAAAACGGAAATCGCCAGGAGGCTGGCAAAAATTGCCGATGCGCCATTTGTAAAAGTAGAAGCCTCAAAATTTACAGAAGTGGGTTATGTTGGCCGCGATGTTGAGAGCATGGTGCGTGATTTGGTGGAGCAATCTGTGAACATGGTCAAAGCTCGAAAGAAAGAGGAAGTAAAAGAAAAAGCAGCCGTTCTTGTTGAGGATATAATACTGGATGCTTTGATACCACCAATGCGTCAGTCTTCACCCAAAACTTCAGGAACGGGAAATCAGGAAGAGGGTCAGGATGTTCCCACTACAGATATTGAACTAAATGAGCGTACCCGTAATCTTTTCAGAGAAAAGATTAGAAGTGGCGAATTGGACAACCGAAAGATCGAGATCAATATTAAGCAGGGTGGAGGAGGGCCAGGTGTTGGTATGGTAGGCGCAGGAATGATGGACGAAGTATCGATGATGAATCTGCAGGAAATGCTCAGCGGCATGATGCCAAAGAAGTCCAAGAAAAGGAAAGTAACTGTTGCTGAAGCACGCAGACTATTACTTGAAGAAGAGGCAGCGCGATTAATTGATATGGATGAAGTAAAGGAGGAAGCAATACGCAAAGCGGAAGATGCAGGGATGATTTTTTTTGATGAAATTGATAAGATCGCTTCGGGAAGTGGCAAGGGTGGAGGCCCGGATGTAAGCCGCGAAGGAGTTCAACGTGACTTACTTCCAATAGTAGAAGGCACAACAGTCAACACAAAGTATGGCGTTATCAAAACGGATCATGTATTATTCATTGCGGCTGGTGCGTTTCATGTATCCAAACCATCTGATCTGATTCCGGAATTGCAAGGAAGGTTTCCAATTCGGGTGGAATTGACGAATTTAACAAAAGAAGATTTTGTTCGCATATTGAAGGAACCTAAAAATGCACTAACTAAACAGTATAGTGCTTTGTTTGATGCGGAAGAGGTTGATATAACTTTTGCTGATGATGCAGTAGATGAAATTGCTCAAACGGCTTTTGATATAAATGCCGATCTTGAAAATATTGGGGCACGCAGGCTTCAAACGGTAATGAGCAGATTATTGAATGAGTTTCTTTTTGATGTGCCCGATAAAATAAAATCTAAAACAAAGATTCATATTACGAAAGCGATGGTGAACGAAAAGTTGAGCACCTTAGTAAAAAATCGTGATCTCAGTGAATATATTTTATGACCTATGTTGGTAAAGAGGTCAATACTTTTTATTGCTGGTTGTCTTTTTATTAACACTGGCTTCAGCCAGGAAGATTCGATCAGGAATAATTACGTAAAAGGTTTCCCGGACTATTTTTTTTTAGGCCCGGTCATAAAACAGCGAAATCTTTCTTTTGATGTGGCGAGTGTTAGGGATCAAAAAAAACAATTGACCTTTAAACCGAATAGTTCATATAGCGTTGGGTTGTCATTGAATATTTTTGACATTGGAATCGAAGCCGCAATGTCAATTCCAATAAATGTTAAGAACCAGGAATTGTATGGCACCAGTACGGTGCGTGATCTGCAAATTAATACCATTTCAAAGAGATGGTTACTAGATGCCTATCACCAGAAATATTCTGGCTTTTATTTGTCCAACCCAAATTTCGATGTACCAAGTAATCAACCCTACCCTCATCGTGATGATTTGCAGACAAGAAATCTCGGGTTATCCTTCTCTTATATTTTCAACGCTGATAAGTTTTCGCTAAGGTCTACGTACTCCTTTTCTGAGCGACAACGCTCAAGCCATGGCTCTTTTCTTTTTAGTTACATAGTCTCATCATTTAACCTCGCTGCTGACTCTGCCCTTATTAGCCGTGACGAGCGTCCTACTTTTGGCAAAGGGTCATCCGCGTTTGACATGAGGTTCACCTCATTGGGGATAGGACCAGGCTACAGTTATAATTTAGTGTATAGGAAATTTTTTATTAATCTGACCTTAAGCGTTGGGCCAGCACATTATTGGATTCGGTATACCGAAGAGGGAGGAACGGTAAGAAATGATATTAGGATAAGCACCTTTCAATCGGCTAGAGCAGGAATTGGATATAATGGAGATCGTTTTTACGGGGGTATCAGTTCAACGAGTCAAGTACGTAGTTTGAAATTTGAGGAAGTAAAGTTCACAAATAAAAATAGCGCCTTCAGATTAATATTAGGCTACCGCTTCAAGGAGTTTGGCATTCTTAAAAAACATGCCTTAGATTATAATCCCATCAGAAGAAAATAATTCAATCTCTTTTATTTTCTTTTGGAAAATCAAAAAATAGCAGTTTACCGCTTCTGAACTTTGTATCATTCCATGACGAAATTTTCATATCTGCAGCTACCACTCCGCAGGTCGGAATATTTGGGATGTGTTCATTGAGAAGTAAGTTGGCAAATACCGTTAATCCGGGGTTATGCCCAAAAATCATCACAACTTCTTCCGCATCATTCAAATCTTTAATTTCCTGAACTATTTTTAATAGTTGATCTTCATCGGCATGATAGAGCCTGCTATCACTTTTAATATTTTCTTCCAGGTATCCCAATACTTTGGCTATTTCCTTGCATGTAGTAAGGGCTCGTTCTGCCGGGCTACTCAGCATAAGATCAGGAAAGACTTTTTTTTCTTTTAACCGTTTCGCCATTCTGGGGGCATCCTTTTTTCCACGCTCGTTAAGTGGCCTGTCAAAATCTTTAAGATCGAGGTCATCCCAGCTGGATTTAGCATGTCTAATGAGATATAAGGTTTTCATAAATAAGAGTTGATAAAAATCCGGTTATTCTGAGTGAAATCAAATTTGCACATCCATTATTTGCACATCATCTTTGCGCTTTATGGAAAAGCGACCACTGAGTAAGCGAATTAAATACTCGTCCTTATACTATTTTGTCCGATTCTTGATTTTTGGCGCCAATCTCTTACCACGAAGCTGGTGGTTAAGTTTTTGCGGATTTCTTGGAAGCATTGCCTACCATTTTGTTCGAACCACCAGGGAACAAACAGTCCTTCATCTTGGCCTGGCCTACAATCGTGAGAAAACGACAAAAGAGATAATCGCTTTAAGCAAGCAAACTTTCAAAATGCTTGGGAAAAATGCCGGAGAAATTTTACGAGCAATGAATGTTCGCACCCAGTCAGATCTGAATAAGATTTTAGTTACACATGGCATCGAAAACTTTGAAGCGGCCACTGCAAAGGGGAAAGGAGTAATTTTTCTTACGTGTCATTTGGGTGCTTTTGATCTGCAAATCACCAACATGTCGTTGCGAGGATTAAAACCGAATATCATTGGCACGGCTTTGAAGGACGAGCGGTTGAACGAAATGCTTGTCCAATATCGGAATGCTCATGGTGCAATAGCTATTGAACGCGGGAAGGAAACATTGCGCCTAATAAAAGCGCTGAAGACGGGCGGCAGTATTGCGATATTGATTGACCAGGATACAAATGTGAAAAGTTGTTTTGTAGATTTTTTTGGAATGAAAGCAGCAACACCTGTTGGCGCTGCCATCTTAGCTCTAAAAACGGGCGCTGCTGTTGTGCCCACCTATATTTATCTGGCCGATGATGGTATGCAACACATGCATGTACTTCCAGAACTTGAATTGGTCAATACAGGCAATGAAGAAAGCGATGTGGTAACTAATACTCAGATCTATACGATGTTCATTGAGGAACAGGTAAGAAAATATCCTTCGCAGTGGGTGTGGATGCATGAGCGATGGAAGACGAGACCCACACCACTTGAAGGTGCTAAGGAAAGTGCAGTCTAGTTATTAGTTAAAATTTCTTTTCTTTGCGACAAAATTAAATATAGAATACGATGCCCCTTCTTCAAGAAATGGAACAACAAGGACTTGTGCTGTTTAAATATCGCGGAATACTTCCCGTTATTATTATTCTGGCTGGTCTTGGAGTTTATGTGCACACTAAAATTTCTGGTAATGAAGTGACCTTCATCAGTGAACAGGCATATGAATTCGTCTGCTTAGCCGTTGCGTTATTTGGTGCTTTTATAAGAGCTTACGCGGTGGGGTACACTCCTTATAATACATCCGGGCGAAATATTGATGCACAGGTTGCAGACACGGTAAATACAAATGGGATTTATTCCGTTGTGCGGCATCCGCTTTATGTTGGTAATTTTTTCTGTTCACTTGGCATTGCCATGCTTACACAGAATCTGTGGTTTACTCTATTCTTCGTAATGGTGTATTGGGTATACTATGAGCGTATCATGTTTGCGGAAGAACAATTTCTAGCCAAGAAATTTGGAGCTCGTTACACGGACTGGGCCTCCGTCACACCGGCTTTTGTTTTCAATTTCAAATTGTGGAAAAAACCACAGTGGCCATTTAAAATCGTAAAAGTAATTCGAGGGGAAAAGAATATATTCTTTTACATTTTTTTAATCATTTTCATATTCACCACGGTGGGTGAATATGTGGTTGCTGGTAAAGTTGAATTTATAAGGCCATATTGGGCCATCGCATGTTTATGTTGGGTTGTGATTTACATCGTCTTGAAATTATTGAAAGACTATACCAAAGTGCTCAATGATAAAGTGCTCAATAAGGTTTAGAAACCTTTGGTTTGGAAGTGTTTTTATTCGTTCTCAGTTTTTGAAAATGAAATAAACGGCTAACACTAAGAAAATAAAGCCGATGATATGATTCATCCTAAACACTTCGTTCTTAAAGAACAAGACAGAGAATATAACAAATACCACCAGCGTAATTACCTCCTGAATCACTTTCAATTCAACTAAAGAAAATGGACCACCAAACTCTTTGAATCCAATCCGGTTGGCTGGCACTTGCAATACGTATTCGAAAAGAGCAATACCCCAACTGATGAGTATGACGCTGATCAAACCAAGATTCTGGCTCCAACTCATTTCTTTAAATTTCAAATGACCATACCATGCCAGAGTCATGAAGGTATTGGAGAGGATGAGTAGAACTATTGTGTAAACTGATTTCATGATTTGAAATAAGCAGCAAGAATCAAGACATGGTGCTTCATTTTATCTTGATACTTATGTCTAATTACTACTTTACTAATTTCTTATACTTAATCCGATGCGGCTGGTCATCACCAAGTCGTTTGCGTTTGTTTTCTTCATATTCGGTAAAGCCTCCTTCAAACCAAAATGCTTGCGAGTCCCCTTCAAACGCCAAAATGTGAGTACAGACTCTATCGAGAAACCAACGATCGTGAGATATAATTACAGCGCACCCACCAAAGTTGTCAAGTGCCTCTTCTAAGGAACGTAGTGTGTTAATATCAAGATCGTTCGTAGGCTCATCGAGGAGCAATAGATTTCCACCTTGCTTTAGTGCTATTGCCAAATGAGCCCTGTTTCGCATACCACCAGATAACTCTTTTACTTTTTTCTGCTGGTCAGTACCGCTAAAATTGAACTTGCTTACATAGGCGCGTGAGTTCATTTCTTTTCCACCAATGATGATCAAATCATTGCCACCGGTGATGGCCTGAAATACCGTGTCATCCGGTTTTAGATCATCGTGTTCCTGATCAACATAAGCGATCTTCACAGTTTCGCCAACGGAAAACGTCCCAGTAGTTGGTTTCTCTTTGCCTGTGATCATTTTAAATAACGTTGTTTTACCGGCACCGTTTGGACCTATAATTCCCACAATACCTGCTGGGGGAAGTGAGAAAGTTAAATTTTCGTAAAGTAGTTTATCTCCGTACGCTTTAGACACTCCGTTAGCCTCAATTACTTTATTGCCAAGCCGTGGTCCGGGAGGAATATATAATTCAAGTTTGTCCTCTTTCTCTCGTCCTTCTGCTCCTAAAAGTTTTTCATATGCACCCAATCTAGCTTTACCTTTTGCTTGTCTGCCTTTAGGATTCATTCTTACCCATTCCAATTCTCGCTCTAAAGCTTTTTGTCTTTTCGACTCAGTTTTTTCTTCCTGAGCTAATCGTTTTTGTTTTTGATCGAGCCACGAGGAATAATTTCCTTTCCACGGAATGCCTTCTCCTCGATCAAGTTCAAGAATCCAACCAGCTACATTATCCAGAAAATAGCGATCATGCGTCACCGCGATGACAGTTCCCTTGTATTGTCTTAGATGTTGCTCCAGCCAGTAAACTGATTCCGCATCGAGGTGGTTAGTTGGCTCATCGAGTAATAGAACATCAGGTTCTTGTAGCAGTAGTCTGCAAAGTGCGACTCTTCTCTTTTCACCGCCCGATAGAAATTCTATTTTTGCATCTGATGGAGGACACCGAAGGGCATCCATTGCCCGGTCAAGTTTACTATCTAGTTCCCAGGCATCAATTGCATCCAGTTTTTCCTGAATCTCACCTTGCTTGGCAATGAGTTTATCCATTGCATCAGGATTCTCCAAAACGTCAGGATCACCAAATTTTTCATTGATAGCTTCAAATTCTTTTAGCAAAGCAACAGTTTCTTTCACGCCCTCCTCTACAATTTCACGTACTGTTTTTGTTTTATCCAATTGAGGCTCTTGTTCCAACAAGCCAACTGTAAATGACAAATCAGAAACGACTTCACCCTGAAATTCTTTGTCAATGCCTGCAATAATCCGTAGTAGGGATGACTTACCAGAACCATTTAAGCCCAGAACCCCGATTTTGGCTCCATAGAAAAATGAGAGGTAAATATTTTTGAGAACTTGCTTTTGTGGAGGGTAAATCTTGTTTACGCCAGCCATCGAGAAAATTATTTTTTCGTCAGCCATGGAAAAATTAATATCAGTTTATTTAAATGCCTACCTACTGTCAGGGAAGGGGCAAATATGGCTTTTTTAAGTCAATAGTCCATAGTTGTGGCCTCGATACTGGATAGATGGTTTCGGTTACTTTTTCGAATAAATAACAATGGACGGCTAACTCTTGACAATGGTCTAATTAATTCTATTTTTGCGGGAAATTTAACAAGGGGATTAAGATATGTATTGGACACTCGAATTGGCCTCCTACCTGGAAGATGCTCCCTGGCCGGCAACAAAGGATGAATTGATAGATTTCTCAATCCGTTCTGGCGCGCCACTGGAGGTAGTTGAAAACCTACAGGAACTAGAAGATGATGGTCAGCCTTATGAAAGTATTGAGGAGATTTGGCCTGATTATCCTACCAAAGAAGACTTTTTCTTTAATGAGGACGAATATTAGTAAATAAATAACTCCAAGTTCATCAATGGGCCAGTTAGTTCTGGCTTTTTTGCTTGGTAACCCAATCTATTGATCTCAGATTAATCTTGGATTTTATCCTTTGAATTAAGGAGCGCTTCCGCTAAAATCAAATCTTCAGGCGTAGTGATCTTAATATTTTCATAACTGCCTTCGAATAAAGATATGATATGACCCGAGCGCTCTGCCACGCTCGCATCGTCAGTAAGACTTGGATCTTCTATCATTTCGTATGCCTTCTTGATTAGCTGAACATGAAATGTTTGCGGGGTCTGGATCACGCGAAAGCGGGAGCGATCAACAGATTTAGTACTATGTTGATCCGTCATGCGGATTGATTCTTTTAGCCTAACTGCGGCCACTGCCGATTGATGGACGGCCGCTAACCGAAAAGAGGCCCCGATAATATCTTCACTTACAAGGGGTCTCACACCATCATGTATAGCTACCAACCCTTCACCTTCAATTTTCGAAAGTCCGCTCTTAACTGATTGAAATCTAGACTCCCCTCCTTTTTGAAGAATGATATTTTTATGAAAATCATTTTTATCGCAAATCGATTTCCAGGTTTCGAAATCATCTGCAGGTAGTACAAGAATTACTCTGATCTTTTCTGAATAGCGATAGAATGCCTCCACAGTGCGGAGCAATACAGGCTTGCCATTCAAAGGCAAAAACTGTTTGGGTACTTTGGTTTTAATTCGCGTGCCTTTACCACCAGCCACGATCACCGCGTATTCTTTATATTCCATAGATTTGCAAAAATACTTGTTTCAAAAGTATGGCATTTATAAGATTTTTTCTATTGGCATTTAATGTGGCGATTGTCACTTACCTTATCTATCGGCTGCTACAGATCTATCAATCGAAGGCAGAACAAAAAGCGTGGAAAATAGGTATTGGTATCTTACTAATCCTTTTACCCGCTACGATGTTAATGGGTTTTTTAAGACCCTCCGCGCTGTATTTGCTTTTTTATCCAGTTGCAATTTCTGTGCACCTTTATTTGCTTCGCAATTCTTGAATCGAAAATAAAAAAAGCCTGATGATAATTCATCAGGCTTGGCTTCTTAATAGACTTAAATATTCTAGATGATTATCATGGCATCACCGTACGTCAGGAATTTATATTTCTCCTTCTTGGCGGTCTGGTAGGCTTGTGTAATCAACTCAAACCCTCCAAAGGCACAGGCCATCATATAAAGGGTTGACTCTGGCTGATGGAAGTTGGTAACCATGGCACTGCAAATTTTGAATTCATAAGGTGGAAAGATGAACCGATCAGTCCAACCTTCACGTTCCTTCAGTCTGTTATTGGCCGACACGGCTGACTCGAGGGCGCGCATCGTACTCGTACCTACCGCACATACTCTATTTTTATTTTCGAGGGCAGCGTTCACACTATTTACAGCGTCAGTTCCTACTATATAGTTTTCGGAATCCATTTTGTGCTTGGTAAGATCTTCAACATCTACCGCACGAAAAGTGCCCAACCCAATGTGAAGTGTGACGAACGACATATCCACACCTTTTATTTGAAGGCGCTTAAGTAATTGCTTAGTGAAGTGCATGCCGGCTGTAGGGGCTGAAACGGCTCCTTTATGCTTTGCATAAATGGTTTGAAATCTTTCTTTATCAGCTTGTTCAACTTTACGCTTGATATATTTGGGAAGGGGAGTTTCACCCAGGTTCTCCACAATTTTATCGAAAGCTTCAGAGTCTCCATCAAATAGAAAGCGGATTGTTCTTCCACGAGAGGTTGTGTTGTCGATAACTTCTGCCACCAGGTCACCATCACCAAAATAAAGCTTGTTGCCTACCCTGATTTTTCGAGCGGGATCAACCAACACGTCCCATAAATGCATTTCTGCATTAAGTTCGCGGAGAAGGAATACTTCTATTTTTGCACCTGTTTTTTCCTTTCTTCCATAAAGGCGAGCCGGAAATACCATCGTGTCGTTGCCGACCATGATATCACCTGCGTCAAAATAGTTGACAATGTCTTTAAAGATCTTATGCTCGATCTTTCCAGTGCTTTTATGAACAACCATCATGCGCGCTTCATCGCGATTTTCGGCTGGGTGTGAGGCAATTAGACTGTTGGGGAGATCAAATTTGAATTCAGATAACTTCATAAGCTTACGGGCTTTGTCCC
>JAENVX010000509.1 GCA_016650355.1 Bacteroidia bacterium
TTATACTTACATCCGCCAATTGGTGAAGTGGAATTTGACTGCCTTGTGGTGTAGGTATCAATATATTTTGAATATCCTTGACACCGGTTCGCTGTTTTTCATCTAATCGGACAACCAAATCAAAACGTTTTTCTCCTTCAAATACCATTCCTGCGCTTTGGCCTGCAAATGCGGTGTTCATGACTCTGTTTATATCGGTAATCGTTAAGTTGTATTGTGCAATAACGGCACGATTGTAGGTTATCACCACCTGTGGTATTCCCGTAACGGGTTCTATATAGAGGTCTTGTACTCCTTCGACCGTGTTGATAATGGCCCCCAATTTGTTAGCATTGGAAGCCAGGGTGTCTAAATCTTCACCAAATATTTTACACACCACATCCTGCCTTGCACCAGTCATTAATTCGTTAAATCGCATTTGCACAGGATATTGAAAACCCGTAGTAATACCTGAAACACTTTCTAATGCTTTACTCATTTTCTCAGCCATTTCAGGAAATGTTTTGGCCGAAGTCCATTCGCTTTTATCCTTCATAATGACCATCATATCTGCGGCCTCCATTGGCATAGGGTCGGTAGGTACTTCCCCGCTGCCAATTTTGGTAACCACTTTTTCAACTTCGGGAAATTGTGCCTTTAAAATGCCCGCTGCCTTTTGTGTGTAGGCAATGGTTGTGTTCAAATTGCTACCCGTTAATACCCGGGTGTCCACTGCAAAATCGCCTTCTTCCAGGGCTGGAATAAATTCGCCTCCCAGATTGGATAAGGTGATGAGCGCTGCTATGAACAAGGCTGCCACAACGCCTAAAACTGTTTTTGGGTAGCGCAAAATCCGGGAGAGTGCCCCTTGATATTTTCGTTCTACCCTAAACATAATCTTGTCAGATAAATTTGGACTGTGTTTAATTGTTTTGCTCAGCACCAATGCGCTCATCATAGGAATATAAGTAAGCGACAAGATAAATGCCCCTAATAAAGCAAAGGCCACTGTTTGGGCCATGGGTGTAAACATCTTTCCTTCAATACCTTGTAAGGTTAAAATAGGCAAGTACACAATGAGAATGATAATTTGGCCAAATACTGCACTGTTCATCATTCTTCCGGCCGAGTGTCCTACCTCCTTATCCATTTCAGGTTGTGAAATACGATGGAGAGATACAAACGTTTTACTATGCGAAAGCTGGTGCATCACCGCCTCAACAATGATGACGGCACCATCTACAATTAGCCCAAAATCCAAGGCACCTAAACTCATCAGGTTGCCGCTTACGCCAAACAGGTTCATCATAATAATGGCAAACAACATGGAAAGCGGAATGACCGATGCCACCAAAAATCCTGCCCTGAGATTGCCGAGGAACAAAACCAAAATAAAAACGACAATCAACGCGCCCTCCAGCAGGTTAGTTTCAACCGTGCTGATGGCATTATTTACCATTTTAGTGCGGTCAAGAAACGGTTCAATGACGACCCCTTCCGGCAATGTTTTCTGGATGAGTTCGATGCGCGCTTTTACATTTTTTATCACTTCGCTGCTGTTGGCGCCTTTCAGCATCATCACTACAGCGCCCGCCACTTCTCCTTCATCGTTATAGCACATGGCACCGTAGCGTGTGGCATATCCTATCTTTACTTCCGCTACATCTTTAATGAATAAAGGTGTGCCGCTTTCTGTTGATTTTACCGAAATGTTTTCAATATCTTCTTTCTTACCAAGCAAGCCCTCGCTTCTAATAAACAGTACCGTAGGGCCTTTTTCAATGTAGGCTCCACCTGAATTCTGATTATTTTTTTCTACTGCAGAAAAGACATCGTTAATAGTAAGATTGAGTGATTGCAGCTTGTTCGGATTAACCGCTATCTCGTATTGCTTTAATTTACCACCAAAGCTGCTTACTTCTGCTACTCCTTTTACACCGAGTAGTTGCCTCCGTACAATCCAGTCCTGGATAGTACGGAGTTCAGTCTCCTCATATTTTTTTTCATAACCCTTTTCCGGGCGAACAACGTATTGGTATATTTCTCCAAGTCCGGTTGAGATGGGCCCCAATTCAGGCGTTCCTATACCAGGGGGAATTTGAGTTTGAATTTTTTGCAGACGCTCCGCTACTTGTTGCCTCGCCCAATAAATATCTGTGGCATCTTCAAACACAATGGTAACCAATGACAATCCAAAGCGCGAAAAACTTCTGATTTCCTCAATACCGCTGATGTTGCTATTGGCCTGCTCAATAGGAAAAGTAACGAGTCGTTCTATGTCAGTAGCGCCAAAGGAGGGGGCTATGGTGATTATTTGCACCTGGTTGTTAGTAATATCAGGCACGGCATCAATGGGAAGTTTGGTGCTTTCATAAGCACCAAACACGATCAGGGCTATGGTAAACAGCCCTATGATGAGTTTATTCCCAATGGAAAAGTCTATTATTTTGTTTAGCATAATGTATACTGTTAATCTTTTTAAAAAATAGAATGGGACAACGATAGCGACACCCATTGAAGCGTTTGCCTACATCATTGAAATTAGAATAGCGATTAACAGAATTTTGGCGGTTGCCAGATGCCACCCCGGAAATCGGAAATTAAAAGCGAGTCGTTTTGATAAAATGATTTCTTCTCTTTTCCGAATGTAATTTTTACTACTTGATTTTCGAAGACAGGCACTACCGCAATAAGGGAGGCGGTGAACGCCAATTCAGGATGTGATTTAAAAGGCAGTTTCATGTCCTTATCGTAATCAGCATCTTTTAAATCTCCGATACCATAGTGCTGGTGTAGAAAACCCCAGAAGGACAAATCCAGATTTTCCTTTCTATGCTCGTTAAAATGCTCCAGTAATACCGGTATCTTGAACACCTCGTGGGCTTCAGTTATTGAAGCGAGGTATAGAAACAAGAGCGATATGGTTACAACAGCTTTCAATGTGTTAAAGATACTATTTCTATTTTGTTCCTAGAGTTGATCATTAACAGGCACAGCAATTAACATACTGGAATGAAAACGCAGTGTGGTTGAAACTTTGGTCCGTATGTGTGGGAATGACGATTTTCATAACACACTATTTTTAACCATGTCACTGACAATCATTTTTCCATATTCATGTGCCAGCGACTCGGTGGAGGCAGGGTCGAAGGATTTTGTTTGTACCGAATAAATCAATTCTTTGCTGGCGGCATCATATAAATTGCTTTCCCAGAAATATTCCGTATTGGTAACATAGTACCCTCGGGAATAAACACGCCTGTTTAGTGTGGAGTAATATCCCCACCAGCGATTGTAGTACACAGCATACGGGGTGTAACTAACCTGGCCCGGAACATAATTTCGTTCTTTCGATCTATCAAGCAGAACAATCGTGATCACTGCATCGACACCACTGTCACGAATTTTTTCAACAGCTTCGCTTTCATTCATATTATCAAACGCTTTAGGGCCATATTGCTTATAGGAGGAAATCGCATCCATACCTCTTTCTTTAAGGTCATCAACCAGGTGCTGTTCCATTTTTTCGCGCAAGGTCCTGTCTGATTCATTCAGCAAGGCCATTACCAATATCTTTTTGTATTTGCCAGGGGTACTGCTTTCATTCTTCCACGATGAAGTAATTTGACTGCTGGAACACGAAGCAGCCAGCAATGCTATTACGCCTATAAATATTATCTGTAACGTTTTCATTTGGTGTGTGCTTGAAGTTGATATTTTATTTGATTAGCAATAGGACTGACTCATGTATTAAATCCCTGTTTTCATGGAGCTGTTGATAATAGCATCAAACTCTGCCTGCGTAATGTATTGTGGTGTATAGGTGCTTCCTGTACTCAGGATATTTTTATAAAAAGATCTCATGTGGTTACGACTTCCCTTAGTTAGCATGTCATATACTAATTTAATATCCTGATTGTCATTTTTGGTTAATGCATTAGCCAAATCAAAAATGTCAAGGTCTTCGATAGTAGCGCCTACTTTGTAAGCATCGAGCACAGTGGTACTGCCTTGGGCCACTAACTGGTTATAAAAATTTTGCAATGTTGCGTTGTTAAATACCCCGACAGCATTTGCACCTACGGGATCCGTCAAAGAATATTTGGTCAACAACACAAACACAGCATCCATATGAGTTTGTTCGCTGGCAGACATGTTTGTGAAAATGTTTACTCCCCATTTCTGATAGAGTGTGATATAAACATCCTTTGCTAATTTTTCTTCCTCCCTCATAAAAAGCAGACTATTGGATTCATCCTCGTTTAGTGCTTCTTTGGGCAGGCTGTTTATTTGTATAGGGTTTTCATGGCTAAATATTTTATGGATTTACTTTTATACTTTACTTTCCATTTAAAAGTTACTTCGTTGAAGTTGAGTTATAAGTGACTTACGTTACTGAGGACGAGAATAGATGCTTATTTTTCCTCTGTAGGAGTTGTTATTGCATTTTTCAACATGCTTTAATTGTTTTTGCAACCTGACTCATATAACTTTTTTGCTTTTAGTTTTTTGTGAGACATAGCGCCATGATAGCCACGCAAACGAAGTGGTTAAAGCTATCCTGAAAAGCATGGCTTTAACAGTTTTTTGTTCATAAA
>JAENVX010000510.1 GCA_016650355.1 Bacteroidia bacterium
CCTGAAGTAATTCCTTTTGCAGTTGCGATCATGTCCGGAACTACATCATGATTTTCTACGCCAAACCATTTACCCGTTCTTCCAAATCCACTCATTACTTCGTCGGCAATAAATAGAATGCCGTGTCTGTCACAGAGCTCTCTCACCTTTTTCAAATACCCTATCGGATATTTCAAACAACCCGAAGTTCCTGATTCGGCTTCGAGCAAAATAGCAGCAATATTTTGGGGACCTTCAAATGCGATCACTCTTTCTAATTGGGCAATTGATTCTTTCAGTAGGTTTTCTTCGCCATATTCCCAGCGATATAAGTAAGGAATGTCAAAATGAACAAAGTTGGGAGCCTGTTGAGCATCAGCCGCAAGTTTCCGCGGATCACCACCGGCGGAGAGGGAGCCATAAGAAGCGCCATGATAAGATTGATAACGGGCTAATATTTTGTGGCGGCCGGTATATAATCTCGCCAGTTTAATTGCGTTGTCAATAGCAGAAGCTCCGCAAACGGTAAACAATGTTTTGTTCAAGCCCTTTGGCGTAACAGATGCCAGTTTCTTTCCCAACTCACCACGAACTTTAGTTACACAGGATGGAGTTATATAACTTACCTCCTGCATTTGCTTTGCCACTGCTTCTGTCACTCTTTGATTACCATGACCAATATTTACATTCATTAGTCCCGAAGAAAAATCAAGGATACGTTTCCCATCATAGTCATACAGATAAACTCCTTCTCCATATTTTACAGCGATTGGGTTAATTCCTTTTTGTTTGCTCCAGGAGAATAGGGTGTAATCTTGATTATCTTGAATTATTTCCTGTGACTCCGAGATTGTCTTCGTATTCATTTATTTTGAATTTTAAATTTTGAATGTTGAATGGGAAATCATTTAAAATTCATCATTCAGCATTTAAAATAATTCTTAACTCATCCAATTTACACCCGCCTCAGGATTCCATTTCGTTGTTGTTTTTTTCAGCTTTGTCCAGAATTCGATAGAACTTTTTCCGGTGATATCACCCACACCAAACTTACTTTCATTCCATCCACCAAAGGAAAATGGTTCTCTTGGTACAGGTACACCCACATTCACGCCAATCATTCCGGCGCTTGCATGATCAATAACATATCTTGCCAGGCCGCCATTTTGTGTAAACACTGATGCTGCATTACCATAAGGATTTGCATTCTCAATTGCCA